>JAYUWA010000001.1:0-8151 GCA_043753795.1 Bacteroidota bacterium
TCCTGGTGGAATATTCGATACGCAAAATATCGTTGGCCGGGGAGGTGGTACAGCTTCCGGACTAGGTTTTCTTGTCACACTTGATTCACGCAACAATGCATATTCACCTAGTAAAGGTGGGTTTATCGAATTTAACCTGACAAGATTTGATAACAAGTTCGGTAGCACATTCGATTTTACTTATTACTCTTTGGAGTTGAAGAAATTTTATCGCATCGGTATCAATCGGGTTTTTGCATTGCAATTGTTTGGTAAAGCCAATGCCGGAGAAGTTCCCATTCGTAATTTAGCCATGTTAGGAGGATCAGAAATGATGCGCGGTTTTTACAAAGGCCGGTATTCAGACAAAAACATGTTTACTACACAAGCTGAGGTGAGACAGTATCTTTTCTGGAGAATTGGTGTTGTCGCATTTGCAGGAACCGGACAAGTCTCCAATAATTTTCATCAATTACGTTGGGACCGAATGCATTTTTCTTATGGAGGTGGCTTGCGTCTGATGGTGCAGGAAAAAGAAAAACTCAACCTTCGAATCGACTACGGAGTTGGAGAAGGTAGGAGTGGGGTATATGTAATTTTGAAAGAAGCCTTTTGATAATTTATAATGAATAGATATTAGTGAAAAATAAAAATAGCTTCCTGTCACATATTTGCCGGATAGCTATTATTCATTTTTAAAAAGGTGACAGAAATCACCTCCCCATCTGACCATCCTCATTCGATAGAGAAGCAGAATACATGATTTTTGCTTCATAACGATAAATCATGCAAAAATTAGTTGAGACGGAAGCCAAATGCTACCACTGTGGTGAGGTTTGTGTTGAAGAGCTCATTTTAGTAAATGAAAAACAATTTTGTTGTGAAGGATGTAAACTCGTTTATGAGATACTTAATGAGAACAATCTTTGTACCTATTATAATTTCAATGAAACTCCGGGAATATCGCCTGCAAAAAATGGTGTCGACAAGCAATTTGCATATCTTGATGATAAAAATGTAAAACAAAAATTACTTCAATTTTCCGATGGGAATACTGCATCGATGACTTTTTTTATTCCGCAAATGCATTGCAGCAGTTGTATATGGCTGCTGGAAAATCTGAATCGTATAAATGATTCTATTATCCGTTCGCGAGTGGATTTTCTGAGAAAAGAAGTTCATGTTTATTATAATGAAAACACATTCTCTTTACGGAAACTGGTAGAGTTGCTTTCCACTATTGGCTATGAGCCGCAGATCAATTTGGAAGATCTGGAAAAAGGCCGCACAGTAAAGAAAGACCGGTCTGCAATTTATCGTATCGGTGTTGCAGGATTCTGTTTTGGAAACATAATGCTATTCAGTTTTCCTGAATATTTTTCTCTTGCAGACTCTTCTGAAAGACATTACGGAAATGTTTTCAACTACTTGAATTTAGCGCTTTCTCTTCCGGTTTTATTTTATTGTAGCGCTCCATTTTTTCGATTTGCTTTTCAAAGTTTAAAACAAAAATATTTGAATATTGATGTTCCTATTGCATTAGGAATTTTCATCATGTTTGTCAGAAGCAGTTATGAGATCATTTCTGCTACAGGAGCAGGATATATGGATACAATGGCCGGACTTACTTTTTTCATGCTGATCGGTCGACAATTCCAAAATAAAACATACGATACTCTGTCCTTCGACCGTGATTATAAATCGTTTTTCCCGATTTCTGTTATGGCTAAAAAAAATGGTACGGAAACATCAATTCCAGTATCAGACATCAAAGTAGGTGATAGAATCATAATCAGAAATGAAGAATTGATCCCTGCAGATTCTATTCTCATTAAAGGCGAAGCCGGAATTGACTACAGCTTTGTGACAGGAGAAAGTGCAGTTGTCTATAAGAAAGTCGGTGAATTACTTTATGCAGGGGGCAAACAGAAAGGTTCAGCAATCGAAATGGAAGTTGTTAAACAAGTTGAACAAAGTTATCTCACGCAACTATGGAATAATGATGCCTATGTAAAAAAGCATACTGATTCTGCTTTCCAGCAGCTAGTCAATAAGATCAGCCATTATTTTACAATAGCAATTCTTGCAATCGCATTGGTGTCACTGGCATATTGGATAGTCAAAGATCATTCTGCAATTGGATGGAATGCATTTACTGCTGTTCTGATCATAGCTTGTCCATGTGCACTGGCTATCTCTTCACCTTTTACTCTTGGAAATATTCTGAGAATATTTGGCAAGAATAAATTTTATCTTAAAAATTATGCAGTGATAGAAAAGCTTGCAAAAGCCGATTCCATTGTATTTGATAAAACAGGAACACTAACAACAAATGACCGTTCCGATATTTTATTTCATGGAGAGCTTTCAGAAGATAAAAAATACATTATTTCATCTGCAACATTTCATTCATATCATCCGCTTAGCCGAATGATCTATGATCAGACGAAAGGAGAGAAGCGGGGTAAAGTTGGCAATTACAATGAAGTCAGCGGCAAAGGTTATGTAGTTGAAGTGGATGGACAGATCGTGAGAATTGGTTCATCAGCTTTTGTAAACGGTAATTCCTCTCAAAGAAATGAAACCGAAGTTCACATTTCAATAGCAGAAAAGTATATTGGTTATTTCTCTCTGAAAAATGTTTACAGATCCGGTGTTGGTGAAATGATTGCTGCATTGAAAATGGAAAAGTATGATCTGTTTGTAATTTCCGGTGATCATTCCGGTGAGAAGGAAAATTTAGAGAAGCTTTGTGGCAATGGCAGTGTGATTTTGTTTGAACAGACTCCTACTGATAAGCTGTCATTTATTCAAAAATTGCAACAACAAGGTAAGAATGTACTGATGATAGGTGATGGTCTGAATGATGCCGGAGCACTTCGTCAGGCTAATGTCGGAATTTCAGTTTCAGATAATGTAAACAATTTCTCTCCTGCATGCGATGCAATCATTGATGCTAATCGTTTGAACTCGTTGTCAAATATTCTTAATGTATCTAAATCAAGCAAGCGAATCATTTTCGGTAGTTTCATAATTGCCCTTATCTATAATGCTGTTGGGATCTACTATGCAGTAAGAGGAGAACTAAGTCCACTCTTTGCTGCCATACTAATGCCAATCAGCAGTGTTACGATCATTTCTTTCACGACTCTTTTGTCAAAGTGGGTAGGCAGAAACAAAAGCAACTAAGATTAATTCGGAAACAATTGATAAAGTGAGAATTTCGTGGGTGTTTAAAACCAATAATCTTTTCATCTCAAATTTTTTCTCCGCTTTCTCCGTGTTAAAAAAAAGTTCCCGCATTTCACCCTTTTGCTGACAATTTTCAAGTTTGAAACCATTAGTACTGATAAACATCATATTTCTCATTGACTCGAGTCATTAGATGGCAGGCATGATGAAATTACTTTTATCCAAGAATTTTAAAAGAAATGAGCATAATTTTCCTCCTAATTTTATTCAGCCTTATACTGGCAATCGCCTTTCTTTTCGCTTTTATATGGAGTGTAAAAGATGGGCAGTTCGACGACGATTATACTCCATCTGTAAGAATTCTCTTCGAAGATGAAAAACAAATAAAAAAGAATACAAAAGAAGAATTATGAACATAGAAAAATTTAGCTATGACAATAAGATCGTGCGCAATTTTGCAGTTGCAACAGTCATTTGGGGTGTTGTCGGTATGCTCGTTGGATTGATCGTCGCCCTTCAATTAACAAGCGCAAATTTCAACTTTGGCCCTATCGGAAGCTTTGGACGTTTAAGACCATTGCATACCAATGCCGTCATCTTTGCATTTGTCGGTAATGGTATCTTCATGGGCGTCTACTATTCGCTTCAAAGATTATTAAAAGCCCGGATGTACAGCGATGTACTAAGTAAAATACATTTTTGGGGTTGGCAATTGATCATCGTGGCAGCAGCTATTACTCTTCCGCTCGGAATAACAACCAGTAAAGAATATGCTGAACTTGAATGGCCGATCGATATCATGATCGCAATAGTTTGGGTGGTCTTTGCTATCAACATGTTCGGAACTATTTTTAAACGACGAGAACGACATTTGTATGTAGCCATCTGGTTCTATATTGCTACAGTTGTAACAGTAGCTGTCCTTCATATCGTAAACTCTCTTGCATTACCGGTTTCACTGTTTAAAAGCTATTCAATTTTCGCAGGTGTTCAGGATGCATTAGTGCAATGGTGGTACGGACACAATGCAGTTGCATTTTTCCTTACAACACCGTACCTGGGAATGATGTATTATTTTGTCCCGAAAGCTGCTAATCGTCCTGTATACTCTTACAAATTATCAATCATTCATTTCTGGGCTCTGATCTTTTTATACATCTGGGCCGGTCCGCATCATTTGTTATATACTTCTTTACCTGATTGGGCACAATCTCTCGGTGTTGTATTTAGTATTATGCTGATAGCTCCGTCTTGGGGTGGAATGATCAATGGACTACTAACGCTTCGCGGTGCCTGGGATAAAGTACGTGAAAGCACAGTACTGAAATTCATGGTCGTTGCCATTACTGCTTATGGTATGTCGACGTTCGAAGGGCCAATGCTCTCTTTAAAAAGTGTAAATGCAATCTCTCACTTTACTGATTGGATAGTTGCTCACGTTCATGTGGGTGGACTAGGGTGGAATGGAATGTTGACTTTCGGTATCCTGTATTGGCTGATCCCACGAATGTATAATGTCGACATCTTCTCAAAGAAACTTGCAAATTTCCATTTCTGGATCGCAACTCTTGGAATTATATTTTATGCTGTCCCATTGTACTGGGCGGGATTTGCTCAGTCACTGATGTGGAATGAGTTTACTCCTGAAGGTGTTTTGAAATATCCAAACTTCCTTGAAACAGTTGTTCAGATTATACCAATGTATCGTCTCCGTGCCTTCGGTGGATCTTTATACCTAATTGGTGCATTAGTGATGGTATATAACCTTTACAAAACAGCAGCTTCAGGAAAATTTGTTGCAAACGAAGATACATCAGCACCTGCTCTTGAAAAAAATGCTGTTGAACATAAAGGTCACTGGCACCGTTGGATTGAAAGACGTCCGGTTCAAATGTTGATCTTAAGTCTGGTAATGATCCTGATCGGTGGTATGATTGAAATAATTCCAATGTTGACGATTAAGTCTAACATTCCTACTATCTCCAGTGTGAAACCTTATACTCCCCTTGAATTACAAGGTCGCGATATTTATATCCGTGAAGGTTGTTACACTTGTCACTCACAAATGATTCGTCCTTTCAGAAGTGAGACAGAGCGTTATGGTGAATATTCTAAGGCCGGTGAATTCGTTTATGATCATCCTTTCCAATGGGGTTCAAAACGTACAGGACCGGATCTTGCCCGTGAAGGAAATAAATATCCGAACTCATGGCATTACAATCACATGCTCGATCCTACAACGATGTCTCCGGGATCAATCATGCCAGCATATGACTTCCTTATCGAAGATGATCTGGATACTTCATTGACTGCAGCAAAGATCAATGTTATGAGACAACTTGGAGTTCCGTATGATAATGACTTCGATAAAATTGCAAATCAGGAATTAGTAAAACAAGAGAATCTCATCGCTGATGATCTTGCAAAGGCGGGAATTAAAGTTGCTCCAAATAAAGAGATCATTGCGATGATTGCATACCTGCAGAGATTAGGTGTCGATATAAAAGGCGAGAAAGTTTCTTCAATTAAATAATTGTAAAAAAAGAATACCATGTTCAAAAATTATTTCAAAGGAATAGAAGGGATAGCAACTTATCCAATGTTCTCATTACTTGTTTTCTTTATCTTTTTTATGGCCGTTTTCATCTGGGCATATAAAACAAAGAATTCAAGTCTCGAAGAAGTAAGTAGAATACCCCTGGAATCTGAAAATAGTAGTAAACCTAATTCAATATTGTAAGTGTATGAAAAGGACAAATAAATCATTCAACCTGATTGCGGCAACAACTGTTTTGCTTTTCATTCAATTCACTTCTTTTGCTCAAACAGTAGCACCGGAAGCTGCAAAACCGGAGGTCGTACAAATACCAAAAATGTTTTTTGACCCGGTAACTTATATCTGGATATTACTTGGATTCATCGTCCTACTAACGATATATACAATGTCGCACACTATCAGTGCTCTTGCAAAGATCATTGAAGGAAAATATGCAACTGTAGGAAGCACTCAGACCGATCCTGTCGAGGCAATTCCTGAAATTGTAAGACCATCACTTTATTCAAGAATCATGCATAGCCTGGTTAAAGCTGTTCCTATTGAAAAGGAAAAAGATGTTATGCTTGACCATAACTACGACGGAATTCAGGAACTTGACAATCAATTACCACCTTGGTGGAAATACGGTTTCTATATTACGATTTTATTCGCATTCGTTTATCTGTTTAATTTTCATGTGTCCGGTTCAGGAAAATTGCAACTTGCAGAGTACAATGAAGAAATACAAAATGCAGAGCTTGCAAAAAAGCAAAGAATAGAAAATGATGCAAACTATATTACTTCAGCTTCTGTCGTGAAATTATCGGAGCCGGGTTCTTTAGCTGCCGGAAAAGCAATTTACATCCAAAGTTGTAAAGCATGTCATGGCGACTTTGGACAAGGAAATGTTGGACCAAATCTTACTGATGAATTTTGGATCCACGGTGGTGGAATAAAAAACGTATTTAATGTCGTAACTGATGGTGTTCCTTCAAAAGGTATGATCAGTTGGAAATCTCAAATGACTCCAAAAGCAATTCAGGAAGTTTCAAGTTATATTCTCACTCTTCAAGGTACAAATCCGGCAACTCCTAAGGAGCCTCAAGGTGAAAAATGGGTAGAAGTGACAGACAGTGCTGTTGTAGCTGATTCTGTTGTTGTGGATAGTGTTCAGTCAATTGCCTTAAGCAAATAATAATAATGAGTACTGATTTCAAGGATGAGTCGTTTCGCGACAGCATTGCGACAATTGGAGAAGATGGGAAGCGGGCGTGGATTTATCCGAAGAAACCTCATGGCAAATTATATAACAAGAGAACGATAGTCAGTATATTCTTACTTACTCTTCTCTTTTCTGGTCCTTTCTTGACCTGGAATGGTCATGCCATGTTTCTTTTTAATGTCATTCAAAGAAAATTTATATTATTCGGTATACCATTCTGGCCACAGGATTTTTTCCTGTTTGTGCTGGCAATGCTTACCTTTTTTGTATTTATAATCTTATTCACAGTTGTATTTGGGCGAGTGTGGTGCGGCTGGGCTTGTCCCCAAACGATCTTCATGGAAATGGTATTCAGAAAAATCGAATACTTTATCGAAGGGGACGCTACTCAGCAAAAGCTTTTCCATAAATCTCCGTGGAATGCAACAAAGATCCGCAAGAAGCTTCTTAAGCACAGCATCTTTTTTGTCCTCGCTTTCATTATTGCCAATACCTTCCTTGCTTATATCATTGGCGTTGATCAGATGAAATTATTGGTTACCGAAGGACCAATGATGCATCTGGTTGGATTTGGTGCTCTTGTCGTTTTTACAGCAGTGTTTTATGGTGTGTACGCGCGTTTCAGAGAGCAGGCCTGTATAGTAGTTTGTCCGTATGGTCGTTTACAAGGTGTTTTACTCGATAGAAATTCTGTTGTCATCGCTTATGATTATTCTCGTGGTGAACCTCGTGGTAAATTTCACAAAGACGAAAAACGCACAGAAGGTGATTGTATCGATTGCCATCAATGCGTAAGTGTGTGTCCGACAGGAATTGATATAAGAAACGGTACTCAATTGGAATGTGTGAATTGCACTGCATGTATCGATGCCTGCAACTCTATCATGCAAAAAGTTAATCTCCCTAATGGATTGATCCGTTATACAAGCGAAAACAGTATTGCCGACAAGGTGAAATTTAAGATCACAACAAGGATAATCGGTTATGGCGTTGTCTTACTCTTACTGCTTACATCGCTTATCGTCCTGCTTTCTCTTCGTACTGATGTTGAATCAACAATTATGAGAACGCCCGGACAACTTTATCAGATGGTTGACATCAATCATGTAAGTAATCTCTACAATATCCAACTTGTAAATAAAACTTTCAGCGATCTGAATCTTGAGATCGTACTCGATCATCCGAAAGGCGAGATCCAGTTTGTTGGGGATAAAGTGTCTTT
>JAYUWA010000002.1:0-8144 GCA_043753795.1 Bacteroidota bacterium
GGACTTCCGCCTGAGAATGACCAGTTGTAAACTACACCGCCTGTTCCTGTGAATGTAAGTGGTGTGCCGAGACACGATGGCGATGGTAATCCGATTCCCGGAGTTGGCAATGGATTTACTGTAACTACAAATGTCAACATCGTATCGATACAAGTTGATTGCAAATGCAATTTCACTGTATCAGTTCCGGGAGTATTCCATTTTATAGTTAAAACATTCGGAGTATTTCCTGTTATGTTTCCAAGTATAGGAGCAGATAACGACCAGTCATAACTTCCACCAAGAAATAATGGTTGCGGGAATGAGTATGAAACTGTTGATCCTAGACACACACTTGATGGTCCGGTGATGACCGGTATTATTGGAACTGTATCGACTGTAATTGTTGTATAAGCAGTATCCGAACAACCTGCTGCATTCGTAACATACAATTGAATGTTGAATGTTCCTGATGATGCATAAGTATGTGTTGGGTTTTGTAATGGCGATGTAAATGCATCACCGAAACTCCAGTTCCAGATCGGACCGGGACTAGTTGTTGAGAAACTTACAAGATCGCCCAGACAAGGATTCAATGGAGCATAGCTGATGCTTGGTACCGGTGGCAATGGAATTAAATTCACAGGAAGCATGACTGAATCTTCATAGCATCTTGAAATTTTTAATTTCACAACCGGCGGTGTTGCTGCACTCACCCAATTGATCGTTACAAAATTCAATCCGTTTGCCGTGATAATATTTCCTGCTGATGCCGGAACGATTGACCATGTATAAGTTCCATTACTAATTAATGGTAGTGGAATTGAATACGTGATGCTGCTTTTCACACAAGCGATCGGAGCACTAGAAGTGATGACAGGCAATGGGAAATTCGGCCACGTCACTACAGTATAATTTGCAGTTGAATTTGAAACACAACCCGGTGCAGCTGTCAGTGTTTGAAATACTGAAACAGTTCCTCCACCCGGTCCCCAGGTAATAGATACACTGCTTCCATTGATAGGAGGATTTACAACACCACCTACAACATTCCACGTGTAAGTTACACCGGACATATTCGGCGCAGTACTATAGAAGTATGGCTGTCCGGCACACACTGTATCGGGTCCGGTGATGACATTTGGTGTCAACACTTGAACAACTTCTACAGTTGTAATCGCTGAATCATTACAATAAACTCCCGGTGGTGCATAGGCTGTAAGCGAATAAATTCCCGGACCGGCATTCCATGTATAGAGATTGAATGCAGCAGTATTTGCAAAAGGAATAACTGTTGCGGTAGGAGTTACTAATTGCCATGATGTTCCCGGAGCAATTGTGTTATTGGTAAGGTTCATTCCATTGAATGGTGCACTTACAGCGCCCGGACAAACTTTCGCCGGGCCTGAAATTCCAAAGACAGGTTTTACATTGATAGTGATCAAACCAATTCCACCACAACCCGGATCTTCATTACAATTTCCGTCCGGTAAATTACATCCTGCACCTGTCAGTACATTCTGATAATTTATCTGCAACGTGACGATACCGAAAAATCCGGGAGCCCATTGAATCGTTACGCAACAGGTTCCATTTCCGGTAATCGTTCCTGCATTTGCAGGAAGTAATTCCCAGTTGTGAGAATTTCCCGGAATACATTGGACACAATACGTCGAAGAACTTCCGGCACAAACTACTGTATCACCTGCTACAGGTAATGTAGTCGGAACGATGTTCACTGTTTTAATTGTTGCTATAGCACATGTTGAAGGTGGAGTACAGCCTGCAACACTTAATGATATTGTTCCATTTGGTCCCGCGCCCCAGATCACTGTAGCTGAATCGCTGGTTGATGCAGGTGTCGGGAAAAATACTCCGCCTGATACTGCCCAGTTGTAAGTTGTACACACTGCACTTGTATGATAAGTTACTGTATCGCCCGGACAAACGACAGAGATGCAAAAAATATCCGGTCCGCTTGCTGAATCTACTACGACCATAAATGCAGTGTCGTGCGGATTACCACAATCGTCAAAAACTGTGAGTGTATCGTAATATGTTCCCGGTGGATAATGCCATGCCGGTTCTGTGTGAGTTTGATTACTTGAATAAAATCCATTTCCGAAATTCCAAAGTCTTCCAGTAGTTCCTGTTGAATTGTCGGTGAATGTTATTGTTTGTCCGTTACAGATGTTGATCACGCCACCTACAATTGGTGGTGAAGTTGTAAAGCTGATCACATACGGTGTCGGCGGATTACGAATTACGTTTTGTGTACATGAATCGATTCTTCCGTTCATATCGCGCACATACCATTTCACCACTGTTGTTCCCACAGGAAATACTCCCGGAGAATTATTCCACATAGAATCAAAAACGCAATCTGTCGCCGGTCCACCGGGACCTGTTCCGCCACCTGCTGTCCCAGATGTATCAGTATATGTTGGCGGCAATAAAACGATCATTGAATCCGGTAGTCCGAAACAGAAAGAAGTGTCGCGACAATTCAGGTGACAGCAACTTGTTCCGACAGTTACCGGCAATTGCACAGTAACATTGTTTGCATCGCGGACGATGAAAGTGTACGTCCCCGGACAAAGATTATTTACACAGGCCGTAGTTCCGACAGGACCACTTCCTCCTAAAACCAAAATCGAATATGGCGGTAGTCCACCCGTGACAAGAACACCTGCCGAACAATTACAAGGCTGTGCCGGCGAACAGCAATTAGTATTGCACACGGGATCCGGCACAACCGTTAACGGTCCTTGCGCCATTGCCCCTGAAAACAGAAACATGAAAATGTATAACATCCGAAAGAACTGCATCTGTCCCTTCTGCGAATAGGAACTTCCATTCTCCTGTTTAATTTGAATTGGCTTAGAATCATGTGAGCAAACTTTAAAATAAGCTGCAAGTTCTTTCAAGATGTTGTACAAGTGTTTCATGGGGTGGTTGTTTATGCGTGTGATGTGTTATTTTTTGTATATATTGATGAAGCCGTTCAATTTTTTGCTTTTTGCTTTTTTCTTTTTTCTTTTAATTTTTAATTTTATTTCCCGCAGATTTACGCAGATCATTCGCAGAAATATTCTTCTTTTCCTTCATTTCACTTCATTCCCTTCTTTCCACTTCTTTTCACTTCATTCCACTTCTTTTCACTTCATTTCACTTCTTTTCACTTCATTTCCTTCATTCCACTTCTTTTCACTTCATTTCCTTCATTCCCTTCATTCCACTTCTTTTTTTCCAAGAATAAATCTGCCCCGGACTCAAATCGAATTTCTTCGCGATAGAAGCCACCGCCTTCTCATTTAACACAACTTCCTGCAGAACCTTCACTTTAAATTCTTCGGAAAACTTCCGGCGTTGGTTTTTCATTCGGGTACACGGATTCTAAGCGACTAAAGGTGAAATTTTTGGTGAAATTGCGGGGTGGGGTTGTAATAGATGGTAGGAAAAGGGAATAGGTGGTAGGGGGGAGTTGATAGATGGTTGGGGGATTAATTTTTATTGAGGTGTTTGGGATTATTGGGGAAAGTGGTATACTTGTGGGAGGATAAAGTTTTTGTCTTTTACTTGGGATGAAGATTTTAAAATGGCAGTCAAGAGTCTTTTTTTCCATATATTAATTTGGATTCACTGGTAAATTAATTTCGATGAGACACATATACTGACGGTTGTTTGTAACAAGTTGTATAAAGGAAAATGATAATAGTTAAAATTTTTATATTGACATCTACATGAGACAAATGAAATTTGCTATATCTGGCCTTAAGTTATTCGAATGGATGGTAAAAGAAAATTTTTAACTCAAGAGCTTGATTTGAACAATAATTATTTTAAAACTTAAAATTAACGAATAATTAAGTAAAATTGAATGGTTTCATTTGATACAGTTACAACGAGTTTAATATCTCGTCTTTTTAAAGCAGTTGTTGAAGGGAAAAGAATAGTCAAAACTTTCTTTTTCATTGCAATAATTTTGATTTTAGTCGCTTTTGGAATTGCCGCACTTGCCGATAGAGGTGTCATAAGTAAAGGTTATAGTATTGTTGCTGGGATAATGGGATTGATTGCCGGAATTATAATACTTGGGATTTATGCATATCAGACAAATATCGAAGAAAGTGAAGCCAAAGAAGAAATCAAGAAAGTAGAGGAAAAAGCGAAAGATAATCCTAATGAACCAGCTGCAGCATGGGAATTAGCCAGAATTAAGCTTGAAAATTATTTGAATCGCAACTTAACACAGATACACTGGATTTTTATTTGGACAGTTGTTACAATGATTGCAGGTTTTGTGATAATTGGATATGGGATTGTAAAAGCCTACAGCCCAACTACACACTTAAATGCTAGTCTTTTAACATCAGTTACGGGGCTTCTTGTTGAATTTATTGGTGTAACCTTTTTAATAATATACAAGTCCACAATGCAACAAGCAAAAGAATATGTAAATGTTCTGGAAAGGATAAATGCGGTGGGGATGTCAGTTCAAATTTTAGAACGTATAAGTAAGGAAGAAACAAAACTACAGGACCAAACTAGGGCAGAAATTGCAAAACAATTGTTAGCCCTTTACGGAATAAAGACCTAACTACTCAATACTTAAAGTTGAATGAATATTTTGGCCACCCATTAAGTCAATAAAATATTCTGAAATAAAGTAGTTGTTCGATAAATTAACAGTATTTATGCTAATAAGTAATGTGCAGAAAAACGATAATTGGTTGCTCGAGTTTCTTTTTTAATACTTCATAATTCTATTCTATATTAAGCTTTCATGACAGGCTAACCAGAAAACTAAAATAAATATTTTATGCAAAAAATTGATTTCGTAAAAAATCTAGAGACAATAGTTGACAAACTTAAATCAGATGCCATTCTAAATCAGTTTGACGCTGGGTTTAAACAACCTGTACAGAATTTCAATTATGCGTCAATAACCCCTTTACTGTTTTTATCTAAAAGTAATTACGACCAAATCAAGGAAGATATTCGTTACTCTGAAATCCTCTCAGCCCTTGATGCACAAAGCATTTATACTGAAACCAATCTTTCTCATTTAACAACTATTTTAAGGGCCGTTCCTGCACAAAATATAATTGCTGCTGCAAATGCTATTTCCCTATACAACTTTCACAACACATTAATCAAGACTTTAAGTCTTTCAAAAAATGTTCTTCAAAGTAGTAGCATTACTGAAAGTTTAATTAACGAAGTTGACAACGGTGTTGTCGTTTTTCAAATTCTCATTGTAGGAGAAGGTTTGGAAACCGAACAATACATTAAAATATTTACTGCTCTAAATGAATTAATTGAAACCATTAGTAAAATTGTCAACGAACAAGAACAAAAATCAGAAATAATTTTACTTGACAGTGGAAGCGATTCAAATGTAGGAGTAAAATCAGGTATAGAAACAGCAAAATCATTGTTCCTAATTTTTAAGGAAATATGGGAATTTGTTACAAATTTTCATATTTATAAACAAAAACAAAAAAATCATGTACTCTTAGAAAGTTTAACCATTAGAACCGAAATCCAAAAAAAAGTTGATGAAGGAATTTTAACTGAAGCAGAAGGAAAGGAGTATTTGCATATGATAAAAACAAGAACAGATGACCTCATTGGAATGAAGGTTATGCCCAAACAAATTGTAATTGAAAACAGTCAAATTGAAAACAAAAAACTATTATCAGAATTTGAAGGAATAAAAATGCTATCATCTGGTGATCAAGAAATAAAATCCTGATGTAGACAATAAATCGAAAACTCAATTTATAACCGCGCATTTTTTAAGTCAAATCTTTAATCTCTAAAGACACTTTGTCTTTAATCAAGATTTTTCTCACCATTAACAATTCTGGTGAAAAATCAACACTTGAAAATCTGCGAAACTCCAGCGTAATAAATGTCTCATCTTTAACTTTTAATGATAATATTAAACAAAAATGGAAACAGATATAAAAAAACGAATTCAAAATGCCAAAATATCAAAAACATCTGAATTAAATCTTAGCAAGAGTGGAATAACTATTCTTCCAGAAGAAATCGGCGAACTATTAGATTTAACTATTTTGGATTTAAGAGAAAATCAACTCGAGGAATTACCTGAAAGCTTAGCAAATTTAACAAAACTAAAACGCTTACATTTAAGAAAAAATGCCTTTTCGGAATTTCCTATGGTGGTTTTGAATTTAAGTTTACTCGAACACTTATGTCTTTCGGAAAACCAACTTTCAAAAATTCCAGACGAGATTAATTACCTGAAAAAACTTGTCGATTTTCATTTAGCAGATAATAGTTTAAATGCATTACCTGAAAGTATTCTTGAATTAACGGAGCTTGACCACCTTTGTTTAAATGATAATAAGATTGAATATTTACCTCAAGAAATTGACAGGCTTAAAAAAATTACGCAGTTACATTTAAACAATAATAAATTGAAAAAATTGCCTTTCGGATTGACAAACGCTCACTTTATTCCTCGTCTTAGCTTAGAAGGAAATCCGCTCATTGAGCCAACAATTGAAATAATAAATCAAGGACAAGGTGCAATATTAAATTATTTTCTTGAAAAGGAAAAAGGGAGAATTTTTAAAATCCCTATTAATAGTAATTTAAAAACCGCACTTAAGCAATACTTAGTTTTTTTCAACGATTTTGTTTCTTCATCCAAAGGCATTCAGGTAAATTTCGAAGTCAAGAGTTATCAGGAGGGAATTGAACTCGATATCAAAGTAAATTCTGAGCAAGAATTGCAAGAAATTCAAAAATACTTAGATGAATATATTTCATTTACTAAAACAAACATAGACAAATTGAGCCCTGAATTTAAAATAGATATCAATGAAAACCAAAAAGACATCCTCATTGCTGACCTGAAAAATCAAGTTCGCAGCCTTCAGTCTTCTTTGGAAATAAGGTCTCTTGAAAATAAATTTTTGAATAGAGAATCTGACAAATTTTATAATTTATTAGCAATGGAAAAACAAAATCCTACACCATTACTCATTCAAAATAAATCAACTGCAATTTCAAATTCTGTAAGTAAAAATGAATTGTTTATTGAGATAAAAAATGAATTTCCAAAGCTGCAGGGTGAAATTTTTGAGTTAAAAAAATTACTCACAAATATTGCAGACAAAGGACTTCTGAATGAATTAGAAAATATAGATTCGAAGATATTAGAAATTGAAGAATGCGAACCTGATCCGCTAAAAATTGATAAAATTCCCTTCAAAAAACTAAAAAGAATTTTAGATGAAATAAACAATGAGGAGTCTACTCTAGGCAAAGCGATAAAAGCAACAAGCAAAACTATTGAGGCGGCAAAAAAGTTGGGAAAAACGTACAATAAATTTGCACAATGGCTTGCACTACCACAAGTGCCAGATATATTTGTGGATTAGTTTATCAAATAAAAAACTTGGAACTTACAATCATTCTAAATATAAATCGCCAGAATTAAAAAACATTCTATTTTTATAATTATGTATTTTAAAGGAATCCAGGAATATATAACTTTAGAGGAAAAAGAAGAGTTCTTTAACTTGAACAAGAGAATTGATTCTAAATCAGATTGCGACAAATTATGGAATCAATTATTAAGTTTCAAGAGAACAAGAAGCAGAATTTATCGAGGCATTGAAAATGCAAAATTTAAACTATATAGTTCTGGTCAGCGATATTACATGCAAAATAATATTATCTATGGAGGATATCAATATGAGGATTTTATTGAACAAAATATTCAACTTACAAAAGAATGCAAGAATTCCTTAATTGAAAAATATGTAAATAAAGAGAATCATAATAATTGCTTGGCATTTCTCAGTATAATGCAGCACAATAGAATACCTTCTCCTTTATTAGATTTTACAAGAAATCCTTTTACTGCATTATATTTTGCAACTGAATCAAATAATACTTGTTCTGGAAACGATGTTGATCGATACAGTTCTCTCTATTTTGTCAATAGCGAATTTTGGTGTATTAAATATGCATACCAAGATTTTTTCTCTTGCTGGACACGAAATAATCAGCCTGGCCAAATTAATTATCATGATTTAAAAAATACTCCATTTTTACTAATGTCCGATTTGGAGCCTAAATTTCAAATAATAAATAATCAAAATATAATCAACCAAGAGGGATTG
>JAYUWA010000003.1:0-8123 GCA_043753795.1 Bacteroidota bacterium
AGCAGGAGCCTTCTTCTTTGCAGCAGGAGCCTTCTTCTTTGCAGCAGGAGCCTTCTTCTTTGCAGGAGCGGCTTTCTTAGCTGCAACCTTTTTCTTAGCTACTTTTTTAGCAGGAGCTTTTTTGGTAGCTTTCTTAGCTGCTTTTTTCGCCGGAGCTTTCTTAGCTGCTTTTTTTACTTTGGGTTTCTTAGTTGCTTTCTTCTTAGTTGCCATGGCTGGTAGTCTGTGTTTGGACAGTATGCAATATTAAAAGGATAGTTTCAAAATTACAATATGATTGTCGTTAAATCCAAAAAAAAGTGGAATATTTTTTTTCCTACACATGACCATTAAAAATACAACCATAATATTTGCTTAGGAATTCTTACGTTTGCGCTTCCAAATTAGACTATGAAAAACAATACAGAAGAAGTGACATCAATCAGGGAATTGATTCAAAGATTTGAAGAAAAGCGTCCGGAGATCGTTTTTGAATGGAAAGACAGTGAAACGGAGGCAGAAGGATGGGTAGTAATCAATTCACTTCGTGGTGGTTCTGCAGGTGGTGGGACCAGGATGAGAAAAGATCTGGACAAGCGGGAGGTAGAATCTTTGGCTAAAACAATGGAGATAAAGTTCTCTGTCAGCGGTCCGGCAATAGGCGGTGCCAAGTCTGGGATCAATTTCGATCCACAGGATCCACGCAAGAAAGGCGTGCTTGAAAGATGGTTCAAAGCGGTTATGCCTTTGCTGAAATCGTACTACGGAACCGGCGGAGATTTGAATGTTGACGAGATCCATGACGTAATTCCTATTACTGAAAAATATGGTTTGAAGCATCCGCAAGAAGGGACCGTTGTTGCACATTGGAATGCATCAGAAGAAAAAAAGGAAAGAATTATCAGACAACTTCAAGTTGGTGTAAAAAAACGGCTCGATAGTTCTGTTTATTCGCCTGACATCAACCGAATGATTACTGTTGCTGATATGATAACAGGATATGGAGTAGCACATGCTGTTTATGCTCACTATGAGTTGAGTGGAAGAGATTTGAAAGGCAAACGAGCCATCATTCAAGGTTGGGGAAATGTCGGTGCTGCAGCCGGTTTTTATCTGGCGCAAATGGGAGCAAAGGTGGTTGCAATTATAGATCGTTTAGGTGGTGTTATGAATGATAATGGATTTTCTTTTGAAGAGATCACACAATTATATCTGGAAAGAAATGGAAACCAGTTGAATTCACCGGCTATCGTTCCATTTGATGAGATTAATAAAAAGGTATGGGAAATGGGAGCGGAGATCTTCATACCTGCTGCAGCTTCTAGAATTGTGAATGAGGCAGAAGTAGCTTCAATGCTGGCAAATGGTTTGGAAGTAATTTCCTGTGGTGCGAATGTACCATTCGCTGATAAAGAAATTTTTATGGGACCAATTGCTGAATATGCAGATGGTGAAGTGAGTGTTATACCGGATTTTATTGCCAATTGTGGAATGGCTAGAGTTTTTAGGTATCTGATGACAGACCATGTGCCAATAACCGATGAAGCGATATTCAAAGATGTCGCTACATGCATTTCAACTGCTTTGGAAGAGGTGCAAAAGGAGAATCCTTCTAATGTGAATATCAGCAAAACTGCACTTGAAATTGCAATTAAAAAACTATTGAAATAAATCAATGGGGCAGATCAACTTTTTAAGTCATACTTTTTTGGGTAACACTCTTGAAAGTTACTTATGGTTTTTTGGAATTTTGTTTTTTGGAATAATCCTGAAGAATTTTTTGACAAAATTATTGACACGTTGTGTATACGGAATTTTCAAGCGGTATGGAAAGACAGTAGGTGTTGAAACGTTCATCCGGCTAATGAACCGGCCATTACAGTTATTTATTATGACCTTGATCGTATATATGGCTTTTAACCAATTATCCTTTCCTGTAGAATGGCAGGTCGGTCCTCAGCACAAATTTGGTTTACGATTGGTACTATTCAGAATATTTGAGGGGGTGCTGATTTTCTCCATTATCTGGATGGCGGTGAGGGCAATTGATTTTATCGGAATGATCTTCATGGCTCGTGCCGGTCGTACAGAAAACAGATCAGACGACCAGTTAGTCCCTTTTGCAAAAGAAGCAATAAAAGTGATCGTTGCAGCTATCGGGTTTCTCATTCTGATAGGAATTGTGTTCAATTTGGATGTAGTAAGTCTGGTTACAGGGCTTGGAATCGGAGGTCTTGCATTTGCATTAGCTGCGAAAGAAACACTAGAAAATTTGCTTGGATCGTTTACTATTTTTCTGGATAAACCTTTTATAGTTGGGGACTCTGTTAAAGTCGGAAATGTAGAAGGGAAAGTTGAATCTATCGGATTCAGATCAACGCGAATCCGGGCAATTGATAGGATGATTGTTATCGTTCCTAATAAGAAAATGACCGATGCCGAATTGATCAACGATACAGAGCGGGCATCACGACGCGCATCTTTTACAATATCTTTGTCTAATCAAGCGACAGAAGAACAAATGCGTACGATCATAAAAGAGATCAGAAAAAGATTAAATAATTTTACACTTGTTGAGCCCAATCCGACAGTTCGGTTTAAACAAGTTGGAACAAGTTCGTTTGATATTATGGTAGCTTTTTTTGTGCTAAGTCCGGATATGGATGAATATCTGGAATTAATGGAAGAAGTTAATTTTGAAGTTTTAAAAATCATAAAAGCAAACGATGTTGCATTTGCAACACCGACTTCAACAGTTTATTATAAAGGAGAAACAAATACAATTTCGGCTGAATAATCAATTTTTATTTCTTGTATGCCTGAAATTGACCTGTAAACGCATATTTTATTGACCAACAAATTTATATCATTTACCAATATAATTTTAACTCTCTCCAACCTGAGTATATTATTGGGTAATAATAAAAAACTACTATATATGATTTCTGTAAATTGTTTAGTAATAAAAAAAGCACTGTTATTATCCTTTGTATTAATATGCTTAGGGAAATATTCGTTTTCCGCAATAGGAATTTCAGTTGCAAATTCAACATGGACTACTGCCGGAACATGGAGTTTTAATGGCGTGAACCGTTTGCCTAATTGTGCGGACTCTATTTCAATTGAAAGTGGAAAGACTGTGACTATTGATAGTCAGGTTGACTATAGTAATTGTGGTACTCCAATGATCATCTACGTTTATGGAGTTTTGCAATTCACTAATGGAAACAAACTCGATCTTCCCTGCGGATCAATTGTTTATATAATGTCAGGTGGCTTAATTAAAAAAAGTACTGCAGGTGGCGGAAACTCAACATTGATCAGTATTTGTGGAGTAGACGAATGGATTGCGGGAGATGGTCCTTTACCGGGAATTGATACTCTTGGAACCGTCATCAGTTTGCCTATTGAATTAATTTCTTTTGAAGCTGTCAAGGGTGATGAAGGAGTGAAATTGATGTGGTCAACGGCAACTGAAATTAACAATCAGTATTTTACTTTAGAAAGAAGTGAAGATGCAAAGAACTTTTCAGTTATTGAAAAGATTAGTGGCACCGGAAATTCTTCTTTCATAAACTCATATTCTTGTTTGGATAAACAGCCTCTGAATGGTGTTTCCTATTACCGCTTAAGTCAAACCGATTACGACGGTAAAAAAGTTACATTCCCGCCAGTAGCAATTCGCCTGGCGGTAAAGCAAAAGAATAATATTGTTGTACTTCAAAATCCCTTTCTGAACAAAATTGTATTTTCAACCACCCAGATCGAAAAGGGAGAATTGCAGATCAGTCTGTTTACAGTAGAAGGGAAAAAAGTTTTAGAAGAAAAAATAAATTCTGATAGTTTTTCTGTTTATACTATTGATGATCTAGGTAAACTAAAGAATGGAATCTATTTGTTAAGTATTAATTTAAACGATCATCCTCTTTTTGATTGCAAAGTTTTGAAGGAGTAAGTTCGGAAATATTCCATAAAAAAAGAGGCAACAGTTTGTTGCCTCTTTTTTTTCTAAAAAAGTAAAGCAGTCCTTCTGAATAAAAAAAGCTACAAAAAAATATTCTGTCATAATTTGGAGAATAAAGATATTTATTTGGCGAATTATTTTTAATTAATGTGAATGAGAAGCTTGAAACACTCCATTTTCAATGTGTTATATTGCTTAGTCTAAAGTAATCGAAAAACAGCAGAATGGGTTATTGGATGCGACTTTCAGAGTACTTCAAATCAAAAATAAAATAATAATTTTCGAAATACAGAAATGCAAATTATGAAATTGTTAAATATAATTATTTATAATTATCAGAATTTCAATGTAGTTAAAAATTATATAATTTTGTATGCTTCCGAAAGCATTATGAATGAAGGGTTTCGTATAAATGTTAGATTTTAAGTCACGCATTTAATTGGTTTTACCAATCAATAACTATCACCTGCCTAAAAAAGTTTTATTTAATCACTCACCAATTATTTTTACCAAATGTTGTATTTCATCCAAGTTATTTATATTTTTTCAAAGTCTTTCCTTCGGAAAAGTTGCTTCCTTCTACTTTTGATTTTAATTAATAGTAATAT
Organism: Bacteroidota bacterium; assembly: GCA_043753795.1. Taxonomy (GTDB): domain Bacteria; phylum Bacteroidota; class Bacteroidia; order AKYH767-A; family 2013-40CM-41-45; genus JADKIH01. The sequence continues at coordinate 4,552 of JAYUWA010000003.1, forward strand.
AGTATTTTCCAATACAGGTCGTTCAGTGCTGAATTCCAATTGGACAAATGCTGCGACATGGGACTTTGGAGGTTCAAGCGGTTTGCCCAATTGCGGAGATACTATAAATGTTGATTCGAATTATACGGTAACTGTTAATACTCAGATTGATTATACAGCCTGTGGAGCTCCAATGATCATTTATGTTTATGGTACTCTTCAATTCACAAATGGAAACAAATTGGATTTGCCTTGCGGCTCTATAGTCTTTATTATGGCAGGCGGGACAATTAAGAAGTCCACTGCCGGTGGCGGTACCTCTACATTGATAAGTATATGCGGCGTCACACAATGGAGAGCCGGTGATGGTCCTTTATATGGAGTAGACACTCTGGGAGTAGTCAACTTACCTGTGGAATTAATTTCATTTGAAGCAGAAAAGGAGAAGTCCTCAGTTAAATTATCGTGGACAACAGCATCAGAAATTAATAATGACTATTTCACTATAGAGAAAAGTTCAGACGGATTCAATTACATACAAATTGCTTTGGTTAATGGTGCAGGGACATCATCCTTTGCGAATTCATATTATTTTATCGATTTAAATCTGTTTAATGGAATCTCATATTACCGGCTAACTCAAATAGATTTTGATGGAACAAAAGTGATCTTTCCTCCAATAGCGATCCGATGCAAAGAGGAAGACAGGGATGGCATTGTTATTCTTCAGAACCCTTTTATTAATGAAATTAAATTTTCCACTTTACAGACAGAGCCTACTAAAATATTTATCTGTCTTTTTCATCTGGACGGAAAAGTAGTTTTTAATGAGTCGAGGTCAATAAAAGCAAATACTCTTTATTTAATTGACAATTTGGAGAAGTTGGCACCTGGAACCTATTTTTTGCAATTCAGAAAAAATGATCAGATTGTTCAAACGAACAAAGTTCTAAAGCAATAATCATTTTAAAAGTAATATTTTAAAAAGTTCATAGTAAATTTGCTTTCAGAAAATCCGGGAGTACAAATGCATTAGTTATATATATAAAGCTTCTGTCCGGCTTGATCATAATCCACCCGATATTGTTTCATTGGTGTAGTAGCCGGATTTGAAATCACAGAGCCGTCGATCAGATTATATTTAGAACCGCAATGTGAGTCTTCTACAGTTAATCCGCCTGTCACCACATTTAACAGTGCATCGACATTTGTGGGGTCATACGTACAACCTCGGTCAAATGCGACCCATTCATCAATTGACCTATGGTAAACGATCAGACCTTTGTAACCTGCATCCTCGATGTACATATAATTGCCCACAATTTGAAGGTAATTATAAGGAGGGAGATTCATATAAACGAACTTACTGACACTTACAGATGGGAAATTGGCATTTAATGTTGATTTCTTACATGCCGGAACTGGTAGGATAATCACAAGCAAAAGGTGGAATAATATTTTTTTGAGAGGGAACTTCATCAGATAGAACTAATTATTGCAATGTTTATCTTTGCAAGATAATCAATCTTTAAATAACGTATGAACAGATTAACTATTCTAATAATAACATGTCTGCTGTTGTTTTCATGTAAGAATACCGGAAATACAGAAAATTCTAACGGCAAGGATTCTACAAAAACGGAATCAAATACCTCAGATATGGAGTATACATGCCCAATGCATCCTGAGGTTGTGCGTAAAGAAGCTGGGACTTGTCCGGAATGTGGAATGGAGCTGCAGATCAGAAGTTAATTCATAATTAGAATACCAATTGAAAAGTTTCGTTTAGAAAGTAACCTGGATTGATTAAATAGTAATTCCTAAAAAGTAAAATAGAAAAGAATGCAAATCAGTTTTAGAAACTTGTTGAAGTGTTTTGTTGGAATTGTAATTTTTTCATTGCCTTTAGTATCGTTTTCTCAGGATCTCGATGCGCGTTCTCCAAAACCGAACAGCGGAAGTAGTCAGCAAGTGAAGGCAGACAAGAAGAAGGAAAAGCAAAAGAAAGCCGCAGCTAAGGGAATAGAGAAAGGGAAGAAGCGGCATGAAAGTTTGCAGGCAAAGAATACCAAGAAGATGATGAAGCAGAGTAAGCGGAAGTCAAAGCGTTGGAATGAAAATAAAAAAGAATTTTTTCTGAAACGCTGGTTTACGAAGAAGCATCACTAGTTTTCTTACACTTGAAATATTTTATGCAAATTTTCCTAATGTGTTGCTTTTGAAAATTTATTTTTGGGTCAGATGGATTCCGTTTATTTTCATACACAAAAAGCTCTTTTACCATACTGATATTAAAATGAATTTATCTTTTATGATTTTTTAAAAATCATAAAATCTACTCGTTAATTATTTTAATAAATCTTCGAAATCTCTGAAATAAGCCACTGTGGCGGATTTTGAGGGATGTTAAAATGTTAATATTTTATTTGTTAAATTTTAAAATATAAATTTCATGTTAGGCAAGAATTTTTATTTTACCATGTTTATAGTAACGTTTACCAAATAAACACCTAACATTTATATAAATATTTTCTAGTAAGGTAGGTGATGCTCTACTTTTGTCGCAGATCTTCAACTAAACACACATGAACACATTTACACCACGTTCGGTTAGTCCGAAAACTACGGTTTTGTCTTATTTTCATAAAAAGAAAAACCTTATTCGAATCTCAATATTTGTATTTCTTTTATCCGCCAACTTATATTCATTTGCAGTAATAAGTAATATGCCTTTCACTCAATCCGGCGGTACATATACTCCTATTTCGGGTGGAACTTTGCTTGGAACTGCTACTAGTGATGATCAGGTATTTAATGGAAGTATCACCGGATCCACGACCTTCGCAAGTGGAGGAGTAACAGGAACCGGATTTCCAATAGGATTTTCGTTTTTATTTAATGGCGTAGCGTATTCCAGCTTTGCAGTAAATAATAATGGATTTATTACAGTAGGTAATGGTTCATTTCTTTGTCCGGGAAGCTCAGGTCTTGCCACACCGCTGACTACAACTGCCGGTAACAATGTTATTTCAGCATTTGGATATGATTTGTTGTCGCAAAGCACTGGGACGCTACAGTATTTAACTTCCGGTTCTGCGCCAAACAGAGTCCTCGTAGTTCAATGGTCGTCTTATCGTCGCTTTTTATCAACTCCACCAACTGGTGAAAACTTAAATTTTCAGATACGACTTTATGAAACATCAAATAACATTGAAGTTGTGTATGGAACTATGACTAATATTCTTTCTACCCTTGGCGGTGCTCAGGTAGGACTTCGTGGAACTGTTAACACCGATTTTAACTGCCGTACAATTACAAACGGTACTCATACATGGGCAACAAGTATTGCAGGGACAGCAAACACTTCAGTAGGACAGTGGAGAAATACTTTTACTCCTGCAAGTGGTCAGATCTATTCTTGGGCTCCTTGCGCAACAATCGGAAATCCTACCGTAACGGATGGAGCAATTTGTGGTATAGGTTCGGTGACTCTTTCAGCAGCAGTTGGAACAAATGGAACAACAAATCGCTGGTATGATGCGAGTACAGGTGGTAATCTCCTGGCTACATCAGTTAACTACTCGCCTTCATTG
>JAYUWA010000004.1:0-2642 GCA_043753795.1 Bacteroidota bacterium
TTTGAATCAGCAGTTGCGTTTTCCATTACAATGCTGTATTCAAGTCTGCCGTCTGTACCCAGTTGTTGACGAATTGTTTTTCTCAAAAGAGTAATGTAGTGTTCTTCAAGCCATTCATAAAAGAATTGGCTTGGAACTTCAATAGTTAGAACTTTTGCATCAAGTTTTATTGGCTTGATTGGTTCGAACCAGGTTTTGAAACTCTGAGGACTAACATTGTCTTTGATGATCTGCAGGCATTTTGTCCAAATACTCTCGCAAGTTTTCTCAATAGTGGTTTTCAAGAAAAGGATTTTGTTGGTTAACTAATTAATTATTTTCAGGTGTTATTCGTCGTTGTTGTTGTTGTGATCAGAAAATTCAAAATTTACTCTTGTAATTTCTGTTACAAATATTCTGTAAAAAAATATAAAAAAAAAATTAAAGGCCTATTGTATTTTCACTAATTTTTACAGTAGACAACATTAGATCTTTTTTTCTTTTTTTTGAATCAAAGTAGTAATCAATTCGTCCTAGTTTTATTCCTGCCCAACCGACTTGTGCAATTAAAACTTCTTTACCGTCTTTATTGATGATGAGTGTTGGTTCATCGAGGAAAGTGTGTGTGTGGCCACCGATGACAAGATCAATATTTGAACTTTCTTTTGCAAGAACAGAATCGGAAACTTTTTTATCGTTATACTTATAACCGAGATGAGAGAGGCAAATTACTAAATCACATTTCTCCTCATTTTTCAGCAAGGTAGAAATTCTATTTGCATTAACAAGCGGATCGTTATATAAAATATTTTCGGAGAGTTTTGGATCAACTAAACCTCTCAGTTCAATTCCGATGCCAAAGACACCGATCTTCAAATTTCCTTTACGAAATATTTTATATTCATTAACTTTATTTTCGAGTAATGTATCTTTGAAAGAATAATTTGCGTTGAGAAATGGAAAATTCATATTGGGCATTTGCTTCACAAGTCCATCAATACCATTGTCGAAATCATGATTACCTAAAGTAGAAGCATCATATCCCATTTCACTCATTAACTTAAATTCCAGTTCACCGCCATACAAATTAAAATAGGGTGTTCCCTGAAATATATCACCTGCATCAAGCAGCAAAACATTTTTTTCTTCTCGTCTAATTTTTTTTATCAATGCTGCTCTGCGAGCAACTCCGCCCATATTGGGGTATTTGGGATCATTGGGAGGAAATGGGTCAATTCGGGAATGGACATCGTTAGTATGAAGAATAGTGAGCTTGGTCATATCTTCTTTCGCAAATAGTTCAATTGGCAGTGAACTTAATCCTGCCAGTGCTATTCCACCAAAGATTCCTTTTATAAATTCCCTTCTATCGGCCATTACTGATTCTTCCGTCTAATTCAACGTTAATTTTTTTTCCTGCTTTTTCCTGCGAAATAAGATATTCAATTAATGCATCTCTTACTTTCAGATTTACTGATTCCCAATTTTTCGTTGAAACAAATGGGAAAGCATCGCCACCATTTGCCAGATAATCGGAAGTGAGAACTTTGTATGATTTAGTTGTATCCAATGCAACATTATTTATAAAAATATCTGTTGCAACACTATCCTGAATACGCAGTCGTATTCCCGAAACCGGTGCTCCGCCCTTTGTAACGATGAAGTTAACCAATTTTTTGACATCTCCACCATTGATAGTCAAAATAACTAAGGTGTTTTCAAAAGGCATCAGTTCAAATACATCACCTCTGGTAATATTTCCCAAAGGCAACGGTCGTCGTAATCCACCGGTATTGAAAACTGCAAAATCTGCATACATATTTTTTTCTTTCGTTGAAGTCATGCATGCATCCGATAGAAAATTTCCTAGCTTACTTTCCGGCAATCCACGCTCCATTGAACTTGTACTTACAGCCAGAACTTCATTCATTGACAACTGCATTTTCTCTCTATATGGCACTATTTCACTATTCATTGTTGAATCAATTTCTGTATTTGTTGAGTCTGAAAACCTATACTGCCCGGATTCTTTTTTGGAGATTTGAAATGATGTTTTGCATGAAAGCAGAGCAGTAGTTAAGAAAATCAAAATTCGAAGCCGAGTTTTCATCCGATAAATTTAAAGGGTAGCAATGATATAAAATTTATTGCAAATTGTATCTTCACACAAAAAATATTTTGCTATGATCTCTAATGAAATTCAAATTCGTGTACGCTATGCAGAAACAGATCAAATGGGTTACGTATATTACGGAAACTATGCTACTTATTTCGAAGTTGCACGTGTTGAACTTTTACGATCGATCGGATTTACCTATAAAAAACTGGAAGAAGAAGGTATCCTGCTACCGGTTTTTGATTTCTCAATCAAATATATCAAGCCTGCATTCTATGACGATCTGCTAACGATCAAAACTTCCCTGGAATACAACGACGGCGCAAGAATCAATTTTCATTATGAAACTTTTAACGAATCAGGAACACTTCTGAATAAAGCGGAAACTACTTTAGTTTTTATTGACCGAACGACGAATCGACCAACGACTATGCCTGCAAACATGAAAAAGATAATTACTAATTAACCCCTTGTTCGCCCCTCGACTTCGCTCGGGGACCGTCTTATAAGTGGTAATGTGTGAATTTTTTGCGAAGAAAATTTAACT
>JAYUWA010000005.1:0-2635 GCA_043753795.1 Bacteroidota bacterium
GAATGGGAGTGGATCTGTGTTTCTCCCAAAAAATTCAAGGCTCCGTTGGCAGAATCTTTGCAGCAAGCTGACGAATTGAAAATCATTATCTATAATAAGTCTGATTTTGATTGGGCAGAAGAACATGCATCGAGAGTGCATCCTGATTGTGTGTTATTCTTACAACCTGAGTATTCCGTTTTCAATAATGTAATGCCCATGATCGTTGAATATGTGAAGCAGCATCCCAAATGGAGAATCTCTATACAGACTCATAAAGTGATGCAAATTCCATAAAGTTTATAGTTAAATAATTGCTTCGAAAATATAGTACTATGCGCAACATAAAGCTTCTTCTACTTATTTTTAATCTGATTGCATTTTCTGTCTTTGCACAAAGAGAATATACTTCTTCTGTTCCAAAAGCTACAAGAAGTTTTGATGCGGCTTTGAAATTCTACGATTCAAGGATGAATGAAAAAGCACTTGAAGCCTTGGAAGAAGCTATTAGTGCGGATTCTAAATTTATAGAAGCCTATATGTTGAAAGCAAATATATATTCGGATATCAGAGATTATGAAAAAGCAATTGGTGCGTTTCGGTCAGCACTAGCAATCAATCCGGATTTTTTTACTAATAATTTCTACGGATTGGCAACAGTTGAATACCTCGGCGGACATTACTCTGAGGCGAAGGCAAATTTTGAGAAATTTATTTCTTTCCCAAAAGTTTCTCCCGCATTAAGTGCAAAAGCAAAATCGATGATCGTCAATTGTACTTTTGCAGAGGAGGCAGTGAAAAATCCTGTACCTTTTAATCCGGTTAATATGGGTGATAGCATTAATACAGCTTTCGAAGAATATTTTCCTGCTATTACCGGCGACGGAAAAACGTTTTTATTTACACGCCGGTTGAAAACTACTGATTCAGACGGAAGAAAAAATGAACAGGAAGATTTTTATATAAGTTCAATGGGAGTGAAAGGGTGGCGTACTGCACTTCCTGTTACTGAAATTAATTCTGATGGGAACGAAGGAGCTCCATCGTTGTCAGCAGATGGACAATATTTATTTTTTACTGCATGCGAAGAATTGTATCGTTCTACAAATCAAAGAAAGACTAATGGAAGCTGCGATATTTTCATTGCCAAAAAAGTTGGTGAGAAATATACTAATCCCAGAAACCTTGATCTGCCTGTGAATTCAGGTGCATGGGAAAGTCAGCCATCATTTTCTTCTGACGGCAGAACATTATATTTTGTCAGAGCAGTAAAAGGATCGAATAATGTTAGTCAGCACGATATTTTTATGAGCAGAATTGGTGATAATGCCCAATGGTCTGATCCGGTTTCTGTAAGCAATAAGATCAATACTTCAGCCGATGAGTTATCGGTTTTCATTCATCCGGATGATCAGACGCTTTACTTTTCTTCGAATGGACATACAGGTATGGGAGGTCAGGATATTTTTTACAGTAAAAGAGATAGTGTCGGAGAATGGGGAGTACCTGTTAATATTGGCTATCCAATAAACACTCCAAACGATGAAGCCTCACTGCTGGTAAGTCCGGATGGAAAAGTCGGTTTCTTTTCTTCAGATCGTCCTGGAGGAAAGGGTGGTGAAGATCTCTACCACTTTGATCTCTATGAAAAAGCTAGACCACAACCTGTCACTTATATGAAAGGTAAAGTCTTTGACGATGATACTAAACTTCCTTTGGGAGCTTCATTTGAATTGATCGATCTGGCAACCGGAAAAATAATTGTAAGGTCAACATCAAATTCCGTAAACGGACAATTTATAGTTTGTCTGCCTGCAGGAAAAAGTTATGCATTGAATGTTTCAAAAGATGGTTATTTATTCTACTCAGACAACTTCGAATTAAAAAGTGCAAAGTCTTCGAAAGATCCGGTATTGAAAGATGTTCCGCTGAAACCGATCAAAGTTGGACAATCAATCGTACTAAAAAATATTTTTTATGATACAGATAAATTTGACTTAAAGCAAGAATCAAAGACAGAGTTAAAAAAACTTCTCGACTTCATTAATAAAAATCCAAAAGCACATTTCGAGATCAGCGGACATACAGATAATGTCGGTAGCAAGCCATACAATCAGACTCTTTCAGAGAAGCGGGCAAAAACAGTTTTCGAATATTTGATCACTGCCGGTATTCCGGCAGCCCGTTTGACATCTAAAGGCTACGGAGATGCAAAACCTATTGCTGAAAATACAACAGATATAGGTCGTGCACAGAACAGGAGGACGGAGTTTTTGATAACGAAGGTGGATCAGTAAGTGGGTTTTAAGGTTAAAATCTAATGTCAAAGTTTAAGGTCAAAGGTCAAAGGTCAGAGGTCAGAGGTCAGAGGTCACGCTACCTGCTTGTAAACAGCGTGACCTTTGACCTTTGACCCTTGACCTATAGATTGATCAACTTCTTCAATACAGCAATCTGCCCCAAATGATAATGGGTATGTTCAATAATTCCGTGCAGATTTCTATAGTAGATGCCGTATTTTGGATCTGCTATATTTTCGGAGAGAATATTGTCTGGCAATTTTTCTACTAACAAAGCAAATTCTTCTGCTTCTTTCCAGACGTTTTCAAGGAAATCATCCCATTCTTTTTGAGTATTGAAAGGTGCCACCTTTCAA
>JAYUWA010000006.1:0-2629 GCA_043753795.1 Bacteroidota bacterium
TGAGAAGAAAGAGTTGAATAAATATTTGTTTGATCAGAATATAAAGGTAAGTCCGGCAGAAGAAGGATATTATTTGATCGTACATGAACAAGGTAAAGGTGCAACGATTGACAGTGGAAAAATTGTGACGATAGAATACGAAGGTAGATTCGTTGATGGAAAAGTTTTTGATGGCACAAAAGCAGCCGGTCGTCCGTATACATTTGTAAGCGGTACTCACCGAGTGATCAAAGGCTGGGAACTAGCTATGAAAAATCTGACTGCGGGAAGTAAATTTACCTTGATCGTTCCATCTTCATTGGGTTATGGCGAAGAAGGCATCCGTAATCCGAAAAATGGAACTTTTATTGTACCACCATATAAAGCGTTGGTATTTGACATTAAGATCTTATCGGTCGAAGATATTCCATCTGTAAGCGGCATGTAGTGTTAACCAGCCTGGGAAGTAAATTTGCGTTTTTGTAAACCTATTGGAATAGAGATCCTCCCGATTCAGAAGCTATTTATCCCCATTTGGACATTAGATTTATGAGTTGGTGAATGAAAAGGTTAGTTTTGAATAAGGAATCTTGAAGGGAAACAGAAGAATGAAGTTGAAAGCACTAATAATCCTTTTTGTTATTTTTTCTTTTGCATGCAAAAAGGAGAAAGGAGCGGGGATACCGGCACAGGGAGTATTGACTACCGGTACCTGGTATGTAAGTAAATTCATGGAAGATGGCAACGACGAAACCTATCACTTTGATGAGTACACATTTGTTTTCAATACCAATGGCGAATTAACTGCAACCTGTATCTACGGCACTACCGTAGGTTCCTGGTATGCCGAAGACGACGACGACGGCACCGACGAATTCCGCATAGCCCTCGGCAACATCGAGCCACTCGATAAACTCAGCAAACGCTGGCACATCCGTTCCGAGACTTCAACCAAAGTTGAATTTTATGATGATGATAACTCGGATGAAGAAGTGACTTTTATGAAGCGGTGAGTTTGGAATAAAGATTTATAAAAATTTATTTTAACACTAAGGGCACTAAGTTTTTGACACAAGTGAATTTGCCAAGCGGAATGTTAAGCGGAAATTATCGAGATTGATAGGAAGGTACAATGCTAGGCGGAATATTGAGAGAGTTGTTGGATTTAATACTTCGCTTAGCGGGGCATTCAATAAATACCTCGAAATATAAGAATGGTGTCTATAATTGCCGTTTCATAATAGATGGAAAAATTGTTGATTACCAAAAGCTGGTAATCGTAAAATGATTAACTTTAACAGGTCGCATTTATGCGACCTGTTTTTTCTATGAAAAAGATTCTGATCATATTTTTAGTAATACTGAATTATTTCAGTGTATATTGTCAAAAGCAAGGCAACATTTGGTGCTTTGGAGATAGTGCGGGAATTGATTTTAATAAGTCGCCACCGGCTACATTCACATCCAACGTCAGAAACAGAGGCAGTTGTTGTTCCATAGCAGATACAAGTGGTTCACTTTTGTTTTATGCTAACACACGTGCAGGCAGAGTAGGAAATACAACACAAGTGTGGTCAGGCAATCATCAGTTGATGCAGAATGGTGATTCAATAGTTGGACAGGGGTGGTACTATGAATTAGTAATTGTGCCTAATCCTGCCGCTAATAATACTTTTTACTTGTTTTCGATTGGAGTTACCAATAGTGGCGATTCGGGACTTTATTATTCAGCAATCGATATGAATCTGAATGGTGGCATGGGAGAAGTGACACAGAAAAATATCCAACTTCAGCCTTTTAAAATTGATGATGGCTTAACGGCTATTAAGCATGGGAATGGCCGAGATTGGTAGTTGTTTTTTCGGCGTAATATTGCCCCTTCTGATACATTTTATAGTTACTTAATTGATCCAGTGGGCATAGGTAGTTTTACAATTCAAAAGGCAGGTTCATTGCATCCAGGTGCAAGGAAACAACTTTTTTTTAACAGTACTGGTTCCAAGCTGGTTGCTACAGGTGGTGCAGGATTGATAGAATTGTTTGATTTTGATCGATGCTCAGGTGTAATTTCAAACCCGATAAATATTTCACAAAGTTTTGAAACACAGTTGATTTATGGAGCAGCTATCTCTCCAAATGATTCTGTATTATATGTTTCAACAAATACAAGTTCTCCTGATACGAGCTATCTTTTCCAATATAACCTGGCAGATACCAATATTCGATTGACAAAAGATACAATACATATTTATACTTATCCACCCTCAGTTTATGAAGCGGGCTTTTTAAAAATCGGGCCGGACAAGAGAATTTATGTAGCAAATATTTATTACAATGGAGTTCAGAATTATTTTCCGTATGCTGATAGTATGTATAATAATATAAACATGAATGTCGGAGTAATTCAATCACCGGATTCAATCGGTTCAAGTTGTAATTTTCAGCTATACTCTTTTTATCTGGGAGGGAAAAGGAGCTATTCCCAATTTCCAAATAACCCTGATTATGCCTTAGGACCAATTACAAACAGCATATGCGATACAGTTACTTCTATAGATGAAACATTATCACAAAAAACTTCATCCATTAGTATTTATTATCACTCTTCATGGCAAACAGCATTTATCAATGCAAGCGGATTAAAAGGTTC
>JAYUWA010000007.1:0-2620 GCA_043753795.1 Bacteroidota bacterium
CGGCACCTACAATTGAATTGCCACAGCATAAAGAGAACTAACTGCAATCACATTTAATTATTTCAAAAACCTTTCAATAAATCTTTTTTGATATTTCACCATTCTTAAAACTAGTTTTTAATATATAAATACTTTTTGCAAAATTATTGTCGATTCTAAATTCCGTCTTACCAATTTTGCAATTTAGTTCTTTCGAAGTTACCAATCTTCCTACAACATCATATAAATTCAATTTTAGATGATCATCAATTATAGAAGTTATTGTGACTAACAAACTTCCATTCTCAATGATTGCATTAATCTCCAATGTTGGCAAAGTCATATTTTTTACAGCTACAGGGCTCTCCAATTTTACCAACCACAAATCTTTACCGCCATGATTGAAAGTCACGTCACCGTCATTTGATTCAGTAAAGCCTGTTACAACAAAATTATTATCGCTTGTTTCAACCGCATCATAACCTTCATCATGCCCACTTCCACCAAAATAACCTTGCCATTCCAAATCACCTAACGAATCGACTTTTACAACAATGATGTCATTCCAAAGGGGGTGCGCTGGATTGCTATTAGACCTACCTGAAACTATTACTCCGCCATTACTCGTTTTAGAAATCGAATGCGGCCTATCAGAATTAATACCCCCAAAACAACGGGACCATTCAATCGTGCCTGAGCTATCTGCTTTAAATATCCAAATATCAGTACTCCCAATGTGGCCGATTACATCGCCATCATTCGAGTCCGTAGTAGAACAAACATAAAAACCACTATTGCTGGATTCGATAATTCCAAATCCAACCTCTGGCGCAGAACCGCCATAACATTTATCCCACAAGATACTACCATTTGAATTTAATTTAGTAATCCAACATGAATATCCTACATTACCACATGTAATAGTACCGTCATCAGATCCGTTAACACCTGTTACTAAAATATTTCCATCTGATAAAACAGCAAGTGAATTTGGAGAATCAATTACTGATCCCCCTAAAGTTTTATTCCAAATAATATTTCCTATGGAATTAATTTTTACAACCCAAAAATCAAGTTGCCCGATGAAATTACTGACATCTCCTCCTCCGTTACTTATTTCTGCGAGGAAAACAAATCCACTATCGTTTGTTTCTTTAATTTGAATACCTTTATCAATATAATAACTTCCGTAACAATTTTGCCATTCAAAATTTCCACTACTATCAATTTTGGTAATTAAAACATCGGAGTAGCTAGAATTTAAATGAAATCGATTAATCGTATCAGAAATTGTTTCTCCACATATAATGTAGCCACCATTCTTAGTCCGCTGAATTGAATGTGCATAATCACCTAACGATCCTCCGTAATTTTTGGACCAAATTAAATTTCCTAAATAATCAGTTTTAATTAACCAAAAATCTGGACTTCCACTTGCTCCATAATGATTAATTACATCACCATTGTTTGAAGATGAGTACCCAACTGTTACTATATCTCCATTAGGATTTGAAACCATAGAAAGCCCTTCTTCGTTTCCTGATCCACCAAAAGATTTTTGCCAAAGTATTGTTGGTACTTGACCAAAAGTGAAAATGGAATTAATGAGTAATATGGTCTGGAGGAATAATTTCACTGATTTTATTGCTTTCTTTAAAATTTTAGACTGAATAAAGATAAACATTCTTGTTTTCTTTTGATCTGCATTTCAATCTACATTAATCTGTTATTAATCAGTTTCAATAAACCCAAAGATTTCCCTAAATTCGCCCTCCCAATCCCCCAATTATGGAGAATTTGAAACTATTCATCCCCGGTCCAACCTACGTTCATCCTGATGTGCTTGCTAAAATGGCAACACCGATGATGGGACATAGGACTCCGGAAGCGTCTGACTTACAGCGGAACATCTCCAATAAACTCAAGCAATTGATGTTTACTCAGAACAAGATTGTGTTGAGTACTTCTTCGGGAACAGGGTTGATGGAAGGCGCAATTCGTTCAGCAACTAAGAAAAGAGCGATGGTATTTTCAGTAGGTGCATTTGGTAAAAGATGGCATGAACTGGCTAAACTGAATGGTATTGAAGCGGATTTGCATGAAGAAATCTCCGGTCATCCGAATATGCCGGAAACAGTTGACAAATATCTGAAGACCGGAAAATACGATGTCGTTACTCTGACTCACAATGAAACTTCAACTGGTTTGATGAATCCTATCGATGCTATTGCTGAAGTGATCAGAAAATATCCGGATGTAATCTGGTTAGTGGATACTGTTAGTTCATTAGGCGGTGCAAAAATTGAAGTTGATCGTCTGGGTATTGATGTATGTATTTCTTCTTCGCAAAAAGCGCTTGCACTTCCCCCGGGACTTGCGCTTGCATCTGTTTCTGATAAAGCTGAAGAGCGATTTAAAAGTGTTGGTCACAGAGGATATTACCTCGACTTCCTGACTCTATGTGAATTCATCGATAAAAAAGATCATCAGTATTCGTGTACTCCTTCATTGTCGCACATGTTTGCAATGGACTTCCAGCTCGACCGCATCTTGAAAGAAGGAATAGAGAACCGATTCATTCGTCACATTGAAATGGCTGAATATATAATCAACTGGGCGAGTCATTTTTTCAAATTGCATG
>JAYUWA010000008.1:0-8051 GCA_043753795.1 Bacteroidota bacterium
GGTAAGTTTCTTTCCGTTTTCGCCGCCAAACTGATCTGCAAAACCATCGCTGGCAAGATAAAGGATATCGCCTTTCTGAATCTCAATTTTGTGTTCTGCAAACTGTCGGCGATCATCTGTTAATCCAATCGCTTGTTTGTCCGGACGATGTTCTATTAACTCATATACAATTTCAGTACGTGCTATCCACAATGGAATATTCGCTCCACTCCAGTAAAGTTCACGTGTTGTTTTATTGAAAGAACAAATGCTTGCATCCATTCCATCTTTGACTTCACCATCAAGACCAATACTCTCAACGATCAACTCCGCAACTTTGTCAAGAATTTTTGCAGGTGATGTGATACCGTATTCTTTTATTGAACGATTCAGTGCATTGTTACAAACAATATTGATCAATGCTCCGGGAACACCATGGCCTGTGCAATCACACACGGCGAAGAACACCCAGTCATCAACTGTTTCAACCCAATAGAAATCTCCTGATACGATATCCTTCGGCAAATAGAGAATAAAATTCTCGCCAATCCTCTCACGGATTACAGCAGAAGATGGCAACAATGCAGTTTGAATCCTTTTTGCATAATTGATCGAATCAACTAACTCTCTTTTCTCACGTTGAATATTATCTTTTTCTTTTTTTAATTCATACGTACGAGTATCAACCTGATTGGAAAGATAACGATCTTGAATGATCCGAAATAGATCGTTGAACTTAAACTGCAATCCATTTATAGAAATATTAATCGGAGATCCGATTCGTTTATATTCCTGTTCGAGCCACATCCTTTTAAAATAATTCTTCTGATTGGAAATATACCGTTTCGGATTTTTTACTTTAATAACAATACAATCAGAAAAAATTACCTTGCTCGTATTTACCTCTATTACATCTGTCCAAAACACCATACCTGCAGATACCAATCCTGAGTTATCAAGAATTCCCATACTGTTAATCACGAGGCCAGGTCCGGAATCAGTTAAACGTTTGATCGATAAACCGGCAGCCACTCCGGATAATCCTGCTAAGGCTAAATTCACAATACAACTGTAAATCATTTTAACAACAGAACTTTTGTTTTCAGAAATGATCTCATAAATATTAAAACAGAACACATAGGTCAGGTAAAGTGTTAGTAGCAGTACGAAAAATAGCAACTTTTTCTTTGGCTTTATTACTATATCTTTTTGAGGTGTCATTGAATTGGACTCGTGAAGGTTATTACTGAGTAAGGGCGAACAAGGTTAAACCTTGCGAATATAATAGAAATGATCTTTCAAATGTTTAATCGATAAAACTTATATTTCAATCCACTCAATTTGAGTTGTATTAGAAAAGTTCAAAATTTTTATCACTATCACGACATTTGTAATAAAATATTATTATTTTTCGGAAAATCTATTTAACTATTTATGAAATACCTTAAGTTCAATATCCTACTATTAATTTCAGTTCTTTCTATTTACGCAAATGCACAGAGTTTAAGTTACAGAAAAACAAACCATACCTGGGAACCAAACTCCAGCCCTTCTATTTCCGTTGATTCAATCTTTAAAAATGAAGATGCTGTTATCTTATATGAAAAGTGCATCTACAACATTTCCGGAAATCATGTACCACCTTATAACTTTCTAAATTCAAGCGGCAATCTCTATTTCATCGATGAGTCTTCACAAGGAAGATCACCAATTGTACAAAAACATGTAAGAATTAAATTTCTGAATAAAAAAGGAATTGAAAATTTTTCAACAATAACTTTACCTGAAAGTTTTGATCCGCAACATGAATTACTGCTGACACCACCGGAGAAGAGAAATAATGTCAAAAGAATCAGAGGCGAATTTGATTGTGTAAGATATTTTGCTGCCCGGATCCATAAAGCTGATGGCAGAATAGAGAATGCAAAAATTCTCGAAACTACAGAAGAAGAAATACAACCAAGGAATGGTAACGACCAGACATTCTATAGTTGGATCTTCAATATCACAAATCTTGAACCCGGCGATGAATTAGAATTAAACTATTCCTATGAAGGTATTTATACAATAAATCCTTCATATAGGATTTTCTTTAATGGTGAATTGCCGAAACAAAATTATCATCTCACGTTTAGAGAAAATCTTAATCAGATCTTTATACATTTTGATCACAACGGAGCAAAAGCCACTGATTCAATTATTGTTAAAAGCGGATTGATCAAATACAGAGACTATAATTACAAAGCAAAAAATCTTAAAGGCGGGATTTCAGAAACAGGCGGACGACCATCAAATGAATTACCTTACATAAGTTATTACAATCACAATTCTGATTATGGAGAGTCGGAACCCGGATCTCCTGTCATTACCAATATGCTTCCCTATCCCTGGTGGTTTGTTTTATCAAAAAGTCTGGGATTTCAATATGAAAGTTTATCTTTTAAACTTGCATGGAAGGATCAGACCACTATTTCAATGAATCAATTTATAAAAGAAGAAAGAAGTAAAAATAACTTTTCCTCCATTGCAGAACTGATGTCAGGCATTCAACATTCAATTGCTGAAGAATGGCGATACTATAGCGACATTGATTACATTGAAGGTTTAGATCACAAACTTGAAAAACTCGGAAAGAATGTTGCCAATAAAAAACTTCGTTACATTAGCAGAAACAGATTTTACCAGGAAATATTTCTACGACTTGATACAGAATATTTCGCCGCTGTTGTTCCTGATAAAAGGTTTGGCGATCTTGATCCGAATCAATATGAATACAATGGCTTCAGGAGTATATACTTTGCTCTTCCCGTGCAAAATGAATATTTATTCTTTTATCCTAAAGGGAGCAGGTTTGGGTACGAGGCAAATGAATTTCCTTTTTATCATGAAGATGTTACATCAGCATTGATTCCGCAACATCTTCCCGTAAGCATGAAAAGGGATATTCTTCCAAGAGTGAATTATCCTTTCATACACACTCCAATTAGTAATTACAAGGAAAATAGCAGGAAGACTTCCGCAGTTGTAAATGCATCGCTTGAGTCACTTTCCATTTCTGTAAACGGAAAACTTAAACTTAGCGGTCAGTTTTCTACATTAACAAGAGGCTATTATATGTTTGGCGTAAAAGACACAACTGTCAACACAGCATATTATAAAGCAGTAGGAAATCCGAACGATACAATGATCAGTAAAATATTTTCTAAAGAAAGTACTAGTACGAAATTCCCATTTGAAGCCAGTTTTAATTTCACTTTTGATAAATCCGGCTTTATCAGCAAAGAAAATGAAAATGTTTTTTTCTTTTCATTAGACGATTGGTTTAACAATATTATTGATGATGAATTCTCCGCTGTTAATCGCCGTCTGAATTATTACCCGGATTTCAAGTCAGAAGATGTTCACAGATTCATGTTCCAATTTGATCAACCAGTTATTTTACTTGAAGTCGAAACATTACGAGATACTATTTCCAATGCCTACGGGTATTATCTGGTCAGTGCTGAGCAAAAGGACGGAAACAAAATTCTGATCGAAACAAAACTTCTGGTTAATTCCGATATGATTTCACCAGCTAAGGCGCATGAAGTTGATGCAATTTTTAATAAAATAAGGTCCTGGAATCATAAAAAATTCAAGATCAGAAAAGTTTAATTTTTTGTCAAATAGCTGGTTCTCCTTTATTCACCAAGCAAATCCAACACTTGGCCATATAGTTCATTGTCAAGTTTTTAATTCTCTTATAATGGGGTAAATTTGCTCCACCACAAAAAATAAAAAAGCATAATTACTATGCTCAATTTCCATGTACACACACCCTTTCAAACTAGCATTTTGCTGCCTTACTGCCTTTTTATGCAACTTACCGTTTATTAATGGTCAGATTGTAATCAATGAAATCTGCCCATCTAATGTTACAACAATTCAGAATTCAGACGGAAAATACTCCGATTGGATCGAATTATTAAATACCGGAAGTTCTTCGTTGGACCTTTCCGGCTATGGTATGACAGACGATATAAATTCTCCATACCAATTCAAGTTCATTACACATGAACTTGGCGCCGGGAGTAGTCTGCTGATTTTTGCATCAGATTCAAATAGTAATGCAGTTGTTGACCATTATGAATTAGCTGTCGATGCACAATCGATGTGGAAATACAATTTAGGGAGTCCGGACATCGATACCAACTGGAGAAATCTTGCTTATGACGATAGTAGCTGGCCAACAGGAAATGGCGGATTTGGTTTCGGAGATTTCGATGATGGCACTATGATACAACCTTCAGCATCCGTTTTTATGCGTAAATCATTCGTTGCTGATACATCTGAAATTTTGAATGCAATTTTCTTTATGGATTACGATGACGGATTTGTAGCGTACCTGAATGGAGTAGAAATTGCCCGTGCGAATATGGCAGGCGCCTATAATCGTCCTGAATGGAATGCTCTTGCAAAAAGTGCCCACGAGGCTCAAATGTATCTGGGTTTACCCGCTGATTCATTCTATCTGAATCCTATTTTTCTAAAATCAATTCTCATACACGGAACAAATGTTCTTACGGTTGAAACTCATGATGCATTTGCAATTCAGACTGATCTTACATCAAATCCGTTTTTGATCTTTGGAATGAAGAATCCGGTTTCTATTTATTCTCCTGCCCCATCATGGTTTCAGTCTACACCTTCATCTTACTACAATGCCAATTTCAAGTTAGGGAAAGCCGGAGAAACGCTCTACTTGTTTGATTCTGCCGGAAATATTGTTGATCAGGTCACTTATCCTGAATTGCGAAACGACCACTCTTATGGCAGAATTCCTGATGGCAGTTCCACTTTTTGTTTTATGGATGAAGCAACACCTGCAGAAGAAAATAATTCGTCGATATGTTATTCCGGGTATGCATTGCCGCCATTGTTTACATTAACTTCCGGTTATTATCTGACTGCCCAAAATCTTAATCTGATAACAGGCCAACCTGGTGCAACAATCAGATATACTACAAATGGAAATGAACCGGATGCTGCGAGTTTAACTTACACGCTACCGATAAATATTTCTGCAACCACATCCCTACGTGCTGTTGTTTTTGCTCCCGGACTTTTACCTAGTGCTACGGTAACAAACACATATATCATCGGACAGGATTTTCATTTGCCGGCCTTTTGTATTACGACAGACTCGTTGAACCTGTGGGATTACAATACAGGAATTTATGTTTTAGGACCAAATGCCGATTCAGTTTCGCCATATTTTGGGGCAAACTTCTGGCAAGACTGGCAGAAGCCTGCAACGATAGAATATTTTGATAAAGGAAAAAATAAAATTTTTTCTGCAGATGCAGAATTTGAAATTTATGGAAATTATTCACGCTACAAACCGCAGAAAAGTTTTGAGATAAAACTCAGCGATCGTTTTGGGACAAGTGAATTGATCTATCCATTTCTTACCGACAAACCTTATGTAACAGAGTACGATCGTTTTGTTCTTCGAAATGCAGGTACAGACTGGAATGTTGTTCATTTCAGAGATGCTTTAATGCAACGTATAATGAAGAATACACATAGCGGCTATGTCGGTGCTGAGCCTGTAGTACTATTTTTAAATGGAGCATTCTGGGGAGTTTATCAGTTCAATGAAAAACATAATCAGAATTGGGTGAAGTCTAATTACGGTTTTGAAGAAGATGAAATTAATTACATTGAAATTGAAGGGCAAAATGTAATTGTAAATGAAGGCAGCGACGATTCATTTATTGATCTGTATACTTATGCAACTTCGGCTGCTCCAACTTCAACAGATTTTTATCAGGAAATGGATGAAGATCTTGATCTCAAAAATTTTGCAGATTATTTTATTGCAGAAACATATTATAACAACGGCGACTGGCTAGGTGAATGGACAAATAACATTAAGATCTGGAAACCTAAAATCGAAGGTGGCAAATGGAAGTACATGTTGATTGATACTGATTATGGCTTTGGGCTTAAAGGAACAGTTAACGACAATCGTTTACAAATGGCGCGCTATCCATCATCTCCTGCACCAAATCACAATTCGGAGATCTTCGATGCTCTACTTGACAATCCGGTATTTAAAAATTACTTCATCAACAGATATGCTGATCTGATGAATACGATCTATCTTCCTGTTAATGTTGAAAATGTGATGCGACAATTCAAAGACTCAATGGCCTTTGACATGGTAGCACATTTTGCTAAATGGGGAAGTGATACAACGCGATGGAATGGACGAATTGAAACCATGATGAATTTCGCAACATTGCGTCCTGCTATAACAAGAAATTTTATCAGAGATGAGTTTGATCTTACTTCAGATGTACTTTTAACGATCAATACATTTCCGGCAGGCTCAGGAAGAATTGAAATAAGCACAATCACCCCTTCATCTTATCCATGGTCAGGAATTTATTTCAATGGAAATCCTGTTAAGATTACTGCAATTCCAAATCCGGGATTTACTTTTAATCATTGGTCGTCAGGAATAATTCCTGCCAATGATCTGAATCAAAGTGTAACCTATAATTTTACGAATGACGACAATATCGTTGCTTACTTCACTGGAAGCCCGGCTCCGGCTAAACTTACCATCAGTGAGATCAATTACAATTCATCTCCGGAAATTGATGCACATGATTGGATTGAAGTTAAGAATTACGGTACAATCGATCTTGATATTTCAGGTTGGAAACTTGGAGACGAACAGGAGAATCATCGATTTGTCTTTCCTACCGGAACTGTACTCAGTCCCGGAGAATATCTTGTTGTTCCCGAGAATGCTCATGAGTTCAAAGAAGCCTACCCTACTGTCACAAATCTGGCTGGAGAACTCGGATTTAATTTAAGTAATAGCGGAGAAGAGATCCGTATACTTGATTATAGAGATTCGCTTTATTTGTTTATCAATTACAATGATCAATCTCCATGGCCTGCAGAAGCAGATGGATCAGGTTATACCTGCGAATTGCAGGATCCATTCAGTGATATCAACAACGGAAGCAACTGGTATAAAGGTTGTTTTGGGGGCTCGCCGGGTTCAGCTTACAGTACTAACCTTATGACGGAAAATATAATTTCCGGTGATAGCATACTGTGTACTGGAAGTACATTACAACTATATGCAACTGAAATTTCAGAATATAATTACCAATGGAATTTTAATCAGAATACAATTCAAGGAGCGACATCTGACTTTTACATATCATCGCAACCGGGTGATTATTCTGTTCAAGTGACTGTTGATGGTTGTTCAAATAGTTCTCTTGTAAGAAACATATCAGAAAAACCATTTGCTTCAATAGACGAAGTGCATTCAGCCGGTAGTTGCGGAGCAGGAAGTGTTATATTGTCTGTTTCATCTGCAGATTCTGTATCGTGGTTAAATACGCCTAGAGGAAATGTCCTTGCAACCGGTAATGTCTTTACTACACCTGATCTTATACAAACAACTATTTATTATGTTCAAGCAGGTATTCACTGTAAGAGTATGCTGATGGAAGTAGTTGCTACAATTTTATCCGAACCATGTGATCAGATAGTTTCCATTTTCCCGAATCCTTCTGCCGGTATCGGAATTACATTCTCTTCACAGGAATTGCTTGAAGGCCCTGCTGATCTAACTGTTTCGAATATTGAAGGAAAAATTGTATTCGTTAAATCAATTCAAATTTCGAATGACGGCAGCTCCGATAGCATTGACCTATCATCATTGGCGGAAGGAATCTACTTCATTTCAATTTACCAAAATGAAACAACTTTGAATGCAAAGTATGTAAGTTTGAGGGAATAAGTCAGATTTATCCCGAAAATTCCAAATAACTTCATTTTTCTGCTTTTACATGATAAAATTGTTTCCGTATCTTTGGACACAAATTCAGAATAGGCAATTTCTATTCAGTGCTTACTTCAAAAAAAAACAAACCAATGAAAAAATTAATAGTTATTGCCGGTACTATAGCAACTGTTATTCTACAAGGCTGTGGCAGCGATAAAAAAGCTGAAACAGAAAATGAATCCACTCCAATCGCAACAGAGCAACCGACTACTCAAGC
>JAYUWA010000009.1:0-2618 GCA_043753795.1 Bacteroidota bacterium
AAAAAAACTCCTGAAAGTATTCAGGAATTTTAAAGTATTTTTTAAATGTTTCTCAGGTTATTCTTGCTTTTTGGATTTATCAGTGTCAGATTCAGAACAATCGAAACTACCACATCTTTTCTTCCATAAATCCCGCATTTTCTCCTTCTCTTCAGGAGTCAAGTTCGACCACTTTCCTTTCCACTGATCATTTCCTTGTCCACCTTGACACATTCCTTTTGGACCGCCAATAAATCCTCTGAAGAGTATACGCGACAGCAGCATTAGTCCCAGAGATTGCAGGTAATCAATTTCCGGTCCATGAAACAAAGTTGGTATTAACCAGTTCCACAACCACATTACAACCGCCGCCATTGCTGCTACTGCAATTAATGCAAACACGGCCATTTTTACTTTCCAGGTATTCTTCATCATCTTCGTTTTAATAATTCTTTCCTTCCATTAAATCAGTGTACAGGAATTGTAACTTATCTCTTAATGCCATCACTGCATAGCGCTTTCGTGAAAGCAAGGTGTTCTGCGATAAACCTGTTTCTTCAGCCATCTCTTTGAAGCTTTTTCCTTCGAGTTCATGTTTCACAAACACTTCTCTTTGCTCAGGAGGGAGTTCATCCAATGCCATTTCAATTGCATCGTAGATCAACGCTCTGTCGAAATCACTATCAGGACTTTTTTCACTCGACTTAATGAGATCCTGGATATAAAGAGGTTCATCTTCGTCATTGCCCCGATATGAAAACTGGTCGTCGAGTAGAACAGGTCTTTTCTTCCGATAATTATCGGTGATCTTATTTCTTGCAACCCGGAATAACCATGCAGCCATTTTTTCAATAGGTTGCATCATACGATATGACTGAGTTAATTCAATCATGACGTCCTGAAAAATGTCTTCTGCTTCTTCTTCTTCCCGAACCCGGTTCCGAATGAAGTCAAAAAGCCTTTTTCCGTTGTCTTGTATAACTTCCCCAATGGAGTCGTTCTGGCTTTTGGTCATTTCAAGTGCTGTGTGTCTCAGTTCTTGCATACTGAGTCAATAGACGAGTATCTGAAAACAATATTTTATTGAATACAAATTTCGCCCTTAATTGTTATTCGTATTACCTTCGCAAAATAAAGAATTCCATATGATCTTAGCTGAAATAATAACTATTGGGGATGAACTGCTGATAGGCCAGGTAATAGATACGAATAGCGCCTGGATGGGACAAAAGCTCAATGAAATCGGAATAAAAGTTCGTCAGATCACTTCAATCAGCGACGATAAATTGCACATTTTAACCACTTTGTCTGAGGCAAAAAAAAGAGCTGATGTCATTCTTATAACCGGTGGACTGGGACCAACTAAAGACGATATTACTAAGAAAACACTTTGCGAATTCTTTGGTTCAGAATTAGTTTTTCATGAGCCGTCATTTAAAATAATAGAAGAAATTTTTAATTCACGCGGAAGAACAATTACGGATACAAACCGCCAGCAGGCATTCGTACCGTCCAAATGTGAAGTATTGCTAAACAAAAATGGTACGGCTCCCGGAATGTGGTTCAACGATGGGCAAACAATCTTTATCTCAATGCCCGGTGTACCCAATGAAATGAAAGGTCTGATGGACACTCAAGTCATCCCACAACTAAGATCAAAATTCAATCTCGCGCCAATTGTACACAAAACTATACTTACACAAGGCATTGGCGAATCTTTTTTATCTGATATGATTGAGAAGTGGGAACTTGAATTACCTCAATATATGAAATTGGCCTACTTGCCATCAGCCGGTATGGTTCGCCTTAGAATAACTGCTAGTGGAAAAGAAGATGAAGTCTTAAGGAAAGAAGTAGATGCGCAGGCAGATGAATTAAAGAAAATAATTTCTGATTACATATTCGGTTACGAATCCGATCAACTTGAAAATCTGATCGGAGAATTGCTTGTTCAAAAAGGTAAAACTCTGTCGACGGCGGAGAGCTGTACTGGAGGTTTTATCGCACACAAGATCACTTCGGTTCCCGGTAGCTCCCAATATTTTATGGGTTCGATACTTCCATACTCCAATGATCTGAAGACCGGACTTTTGAAAGTAGATCCAAAGCTGATAGAAAAGCATGGTGCAGTGAGTCAAGAAGTAGTAACCCAAATGGCAGAATTAGCGCGTGAAATGTTAAATACAGATTATGCCATTGCAACTTCCGGAATTGCGGGTCCTACTGGTGGCTCCGAACAAAAACCTGTAGGAACAGTCTGGATAGGCATCGCCGGACCCCATAAAACTCTTTCATGGAAGGTCCAGTTGGGATCTAACCGCCTGAGAATCATCACCGAAACTGCTTTGCATGCACTAAATGGGCTTAGAAAAGAATTGTTAAGCACTAAATGAACAATTTTATGTGCAGAATTCTGTATAAAAGTATTGCAGATTAATAAAAAAAGCTATCTTTGCGCCTCTTAAAAAACGATTGAAATGGCACGTATTTGTGATTTAACAGGAAAAAAGGCAATGACAGGAAACAGTGTTTCCTTCTCAAATAAGAAAACTAAACGCAAGTTCAACCCGAATCTGCAAACTAAAAAGTTCTTCGTACCTGAATTAGGTGAGTGGATCACTTTGAAAGTTTCGACTTCA
>JAYUWA010000010.1:0-8050 GCA_043753795.1 Bacteroidota bacterium
TATGAGGGTTTTTTTAAGGAAATAAAAAATGAAGAATGAGAAGAAAAAAGAAAAAAGAAAAAAGAAAAAAAAAGAAACGAGCCGACTAATTGACTACGAAGCTTCATTTTTCATTTCACTTCATTTCACTTCATTTCACTTCATTTGTCACTATTTATAAATGTCCCCGGCAATCTTCTCCGTCAATGCCTTTGGAACAAAGTAAGTCATTGCTACAGAAATTTTATTCAACCAACCCGGAATGATCTCATTCTTCTTCGCAAACATTCCATCTATTGCAAACTTCGCCACAACATCTGCCTTCATAATTACCTTTGATGCTTTTTTAATAATAGAAGAGGAAGCAGTCATGCCGGCTGCATTCATGAAATTAGTTTCTGTTGTTCCCGGACTTAAACAAGTAACAGAAATATTTTCTTTTTTCAATTCAACGCGAAGTCCCCGTGTAAAAAGTACCATGAATGCTTTTGATGCTGCATACACAGATAAAGTTGGAACCGCTTGATAGGCGGCAGTACTTGCGACATTCATAATATAGGCTTGTTGTCCTGAACGCTTCAAAATTGGAATCATCCTATACGTCATTTCGACTGGAGTCATCATATTGATCTGCATCATATCCTTCGTTTTCGTCAAAGCAGTTTGCACCAGGCTGCCCCAAAGTCCATAGCCTGCATTGTTGATCAGAATATTGATAGGTAATTTTTTTTCTTCAACGTATTGGACCACTTTATCAATACCAAGTTGATCTGTAAGGTCCGCTAAAACGTAATTACATTCAACACCGTGCTGTGTTTTAATCTCTGTAGCTAGTTTGCTCAAAGCATCTTCAGAACGTGCAACTAGCAGCAGATTGCATTTGCGTGAAGCCAGTTCGAGAGCCATTTCTTTTCCAATGCCTTTACTTGCACCGGTGATCAAAGCATAATTCATTTGGTAATGGGTTTAAATAAAAAATGGAATCAGAGGTCTGATTCCATTTGAATATGATTTTAGTAAAATAATTATTTTACCAGTTTTTGGAAATGGTGATAGAATGGAGTAGTGCTCTCTTCTGATTTCGGCATGTATTTTCCGATGATAACCGGAATGTACATTACACGACGACGGCTAGCTGCACCTGTAAGCGGTGACATCGCCACGCGATGCCAGATGCGACCATCATGAACAACAACATCTCCCGCTTTTGCATCAACAAGCATTTCATTTTTGTCTTCATCATTATTCATGAAATAAGCTTTCTTGAACAACATGGAGAACATGTTTTGCTTATGAGTTCCCGGAATGATACGAAGTCCGCCTTTATCTGATGATGAATCATCCAGGTAAAGGCCAACATTCAACATTGGCATAACTTTCTTTCCGTAGAAAATATCGCGCATACTGTCTGTATGCCAGCCCATTTGACGGAAGTTACTGTTTGAAGAATTCACGTAGTGATTTACGATTACGCCATCTTTTTCGTTTTCTGCAATTCTGGAACCTTTAGGCATTAATACCTTCAGACTCTGAATCCTTTCGCTTGTCACAAATCCATGTACAGTTTCGCTGTATTGGCTCGTAAAAGGAAAGCGGTGAACGATAGGGGTACCGTTTTCGTCGTGACCGAATTTGATCGGCACGCCGTTGATTTTCTTGATTCCACTTGAGATCCACTTCTTTTGAAGGTCCTCTGTTGAAGCGATAATGCTTTTCACCTCTTCAGATGTAGCAGCGCCGCTAAAATGGATAAATCCGTTTTTATCGAAAAACGAAATTTGATCCTCAGTCAGTTTATTGCCGAGGGTAAATTTAGGATATTGGGTGTTACTCATTTTCAGTTTTTTATACAAGAATTACCTGCCTGATAGTCAATTTGTTAGGCATTCCCACTATAAACTTTAGCTGTTTTTGTCAAAATTTTGCTTGGTGCACAAATATATAAGAATCTTTTTACTTACAAATAATTATTGGAGGATAAAATGTGATGTTTTTTGAACAATCCGGTCTTGATTAATTGGTCAGATTATGTGTAAAGGTTCTGGATTAAGTCAAAAATCGAAATTAAAAATCAAAAATTGCCTAGATCCAAGATTTGGGTGAAATTGGAATATTAAGTAATAATTCAATTTCTTTAAAGTTAAACGAAAGTCCATTGAGGCTAACTCTACATTTACTAAAATACCGATTTTTTTCTTTTTTCTTTTTTCTTTTGATTTTGACTTTATATCTTCATCCTCATCTCACCCCCCCCCATTCCCCGGAAACCTCAACGTAAAACAACTACCTTCATTCAAAGTCGATTCAGCGCTGACTTTCACGCCATGGAAATCTGCAATTGTCTTAACGATTGGTAATCCCAGACCGTAACTCATATCGTCTTCGGGACGGAACCGTTTGAAGCGATCGAAGATGAATGGTAGCT
Source organism: Bacteroidota bacterium (assembly GCA_043753795.1). GTDB lineage: Bacteria > Bacteroidota > Bacteroidia > AKYH767-A > 2013-40CM-41-45 > JADKIH01. The sequence continues at coordinate 2,405 of JAYUWA010000010.1, forward strand.
GGTTTGATGAAATTCCATCTCCGGTATCATAAACTTTTACAACATAATTATCACCTTCCCACATTCCGGTTACTGTAATTTTGCCTTCCTCGGAGTTATACTTAATTGCATTCGTAATGAGATTGAAAAGCATTGTATGGATGAGTGATAAATTACATGGAGAAAAAACAAATTTATCTTTCCATTCATTGACAATTGTTATCCCTTTGCCTTGTGTCAATTCTTCTAGTTCTTCAAAGATCTCACGAACGATCATTTGCAGATCCGCACTTTCATTTTTAACATACTGAGCATTTTCAATCTTACTTATATAAAGAAGATTTCGAACAACTTTAGTTAGACGACTTAATGTCTTTTGAGAATCGACCATTCGCTCTACAACTGAATCAGGAATTCCCGGATCAGTGATCATGTTTTCAATCCGGTTTTTGAGAATGGAAATAGGAGTGAGGATCTCATGTGAGACATTCATGATAAACTGTCTTTCTGTTTCAAAAGTTTCCCGGATCTTAACCATCATTTCATTGATACTTTTATCGAGATGAGAAAATTCTGTTGTTGTTGTCTTGACAGGAAGCGGATCAAATGTTGACGGATGTTGTACATCGCGCAGCTTTTCATTCACAATTTTATTGAAAGGTCTTAAAAGTAGTCGCGCAAAGAGTAAATCGAAAAAGATAGAGATAACCACGACTGCGATCATGATCCAAATGGTAAATTTTTTGATTGTCACATTTAACTGATCATAGGCATTCAATCCTTCGCCAATATCAATAGAGTAGAGTTGGTTATCATAGACAAATGCCTGTGTTAGTACTCTGTGTTTAATGATCTCTTCATCAATTTTCCGTTCCGCATTTTCAATGTGATATCTACCGAAATCAGGTGGAAGCACAGCAATAGGAGCAATGGAAACAAATTCTTCTTTGAAGATATTATAGCTATCAAAACTGCAATCCTGATCCAGAGCGATCTCATCCAATCCACCGACAGCAACCATCCTCATTGTCTTTTCAAGACGCGCAACAAGTCTTCTATCCAAATGATTGTAAGCCACCTTCTGTATCAGCATAGGTATAATAGCCCCAATGGCCAAAATGATGACTACTTTGGAAATGGCATTGTATAAGGAAAGTTTTACTTGGATTTTCATTATCTGTTCGTGGTTCGTTTTTCGTCTTTCGTTTCGCGTACGAAAAACGAAAGACGAACAAAAGCTTACGCCATATTCAACCTATAACCGATTCCACGAACCGTTTCAATAAAATCTGAATTGCCAAATGCAGAAAGTTTTTTGCGCAGATTTTTCATGTGAACATCGATGTAATTGGATTCATAATCCTCTTCTAGCACATCGCCCCAGATATGTTCTGTCAGTTGCATCCGGGTGATCACACGGTTCTTGTGGAGTGCCATGTAATGGAGAATATCGAATTCTTTTTTCGTCAGACTGATTGCATTTTTCTCGAAGTAAACTGTCCTGTTCTGAATATCCATAGAATATTCATGGATTTGGATCATGTTATTTTTCAAACCATGCTTTCTTCTTAAAATTGCCTGCATACGTGCCTGCAATTCCAATAATGAAAAGGGTTTTGCCAGATAGTCATCTGCTCCCAGATCAAGTCCGGTGATCCTGTCGTCGATAGACCCTCTTGCAGTAAGAATAATAAAAGCTCCGTCCTTGCCGGCTTCTTTCGCCTCTTTCAACAATTGAAATCCATTGTGCTCAGGCAATCCGATATCTAGTAATACAAAATCATAGGAGTTGACAAAGATCTTTTCCGATGCGCTCTTTCCATTGAAAGCAACATCACAATGATAACCTTGTTTGGTAAGAAAGATCTCAATTTCATGCGACAATTGTCTTTCATCTTCTACAATCAATACATTCATATTTTGTTTTTATTACAAGATCAGTTTAGACTTTTTACTTCTTCTATTGAATTCAGGATAATACTACATGACTCTCTGATTTCTTCTTCACTGATGATAAGCGGTGGAGCAATTCTCAAACAATCGGCTGCAAATAAAAACCAATCTGTGATCAGCCCTTTTTCATAGCATTTAGAGATCACAGCCTGATTGAATTTTTCATTTTCAAACTGGATGCAAAGTAACAAACCTTTTCCTCTAATAATTCTGATGTTTTCATGAACTAGCAGCTTTCTGAACAATTTTTCCTTTTCCATGACATTTTCAGCTAGTTTGTCCCGCACAATTATCTCAAGTGCTTTTTCTGCTGTCGCGCAACAAACAGGATGCCCGCCAAAGGTAGTCAGATGTCCCAAAACGGGTTCGTATGACAGCGTAGACATAATTTCTTGAGAAGAGATGAAAGCACCAATTGGCATTCCACCACCCAGTGCTTTACCGAGCAATAAAATATCAGGTGCTACATCATAATGTTGGAACGAAAATAATTTTCCTGTTCTTCCCATACCGGTCTGGATCTCATCGAAGACCAGCAATGCACCGACTTTTTTGCAGTGAGCAGATAACTTTTTCAGAAAATCATTTTCAGGAAGGAGTATTCCTGCTTCTGCCTGTATTGGTTCAACAAAAACCGCTGCAGTATTGTGATCAATAAAATTGAATTGTGATACATCATTGAAATCAATTACGGTGATCCCATTAAGAAGGGGTCGATAAGAATTCTTCAGCCATTCATTTCCACTCAGGCTCAAAGCACCTTGCGTACTTCCGTGATATGAATTTTTAAATGAAACAAAATTCGTTCTCCTTGTAAATCGCTTGGCTAATTTCATGGCACCTTCAACAGCTTCAGTTCCGCTGTTGGTAAAATAAGTTGTAGATAAATTTTCAGGAAGCAATTCACTCAATCGTTTTGCCAAAGTAACCTGCGGTGAAATAATGTATTCGCCATACACCATCAAATGCATGTGTTTGTCGATCTGATCTTTTGCTGCTGCAATTATTTCCGGATGTCCGTGCCCAAGACTAGATACAGAGATCCCCGAGATCAGGTCCAGATATTTTTTTCCATTCTGATCATAAAGGTAGACCCCTTTTGCGCTTTCAATATCTAAACCCGGCGGACTATCACTAGTTTGCGCAACATGTCGGAGGAATAATTGTCTGCGGGTGTACATGGAGGGCGAAAGTAATTAAAATTCGCGTTTAAATGTTCGTAATTCGATATTCACTGCGAATTAGGAATTCGGATTCACTACTGTCCGATAAAAATCAAACTTTATAATTTAAGTTAAAAATTATATCTTAAATCAACTGTTCTCAGTACACATTTATTGCAAGCCCCCACTTTTTGTTGACATACATCTTTTTGGATCGAAGCTCAAGCAGTGATTGTGCGAGGAGTCAACGCGCTGCGCGAAATCATTTGAAAAGTTGAATCAGGGATGTATCCAATAATCGAAGATTTCAAATGATTTGGTGCGCGTTGGGGCCTTTTTTTGTTTCTTTTTTTGGCCAAGCAAAAAAAGAAAAATTGAAAGTATCGGCTTGAATTTGGGAAATTACTTGCAAATGAAAATATTTATATCGGACAGTAGTACCTGTAACCTATAACCTGTTTACAAATCAAAATGTGCTCTCCCTCTTCCCATAAAAATCATATATTTGAGTCCCACTACAAAAAAAAATGGCCTTCCAATTTTCAGATAGAAATACGCCGCGTTGGATCATCTTTATGATCGATTTAAGTATCTGTTTGGGATCGTTGATGTTAGCATATCAATTGCGATTCAACTTCCGGGTTCCTGAAGTGGAGATCAATCTGTGGAAGTTTGCTTTTACAACGGTCATTGTCACCCGCATTGTCAGTTTTCTTATTTCAAGGATCTACCAGGGAATCATTCGATATACCAGTACCAGAGATGCTTTACGGGTATTCTACACAATTACCCTCGGTAGCATTGCAATGGGTTTGATGAATATTATTTCGTATCACACGATCGGAATTTATCTGGTACCATTTTCAGTATTGATCATCGATTACTTTGCATCTGTATTCTCAATTACTGCATTCCGAATCCTGGTAAAAACAATTTATCAGGAACTAAAAAATCCGACTCGTGATAAGCAACTTGTAATTATATACGGCGCAGGGGAATCGGGATTGATCACTAAACGCGCAATTGACAGAGATGCCAATACACGATTCAAGGTTACTGCATTCATTGATGATGATGAAGCGAAAGAAGGCAAAACTGTTGAAGGAATCAGAATATTTCATACTTCTGAACTCGATCAGTTATTGCTAGCAAATAATGTAGCGCATTTAATCATCAGTATTCAAAATGTTGCAGCAGAAAAGAAACAAAATATAATTGAAAAATGTCTGGCTCATGATGTACATATTTTAAATGTACCACCGGTGACTTCCTGGATCAATGGTGAACTGAGTTTTAAGCAGATCAAGAAAGTTAAAATTGAAGATCTGCTGGAAAGAGATCCTATTCGTCTTGATCTGGACATTATCAGAAATCAATTGACTAATAAAACAATTTTGATCACCGGTGGCGCCGGTTCGATTGGAAGTGAAATCGCCCGTCAGATAATTCCATTTAAACCGAAGAGTCTGATCATTCTCGATCAGGCAGAATCTCCACTGTATGATCTGGAACTTGAACTGAATGAAAATTATCACTGGAAAAATTTTGAGACGGTTATCGCAGATATTCGTCAATATGATCGGATGGAACGGGTATTTAATTTCTTCAAACCGGATGTGGTTTTTCACGCAGCAGCATACAAACATGTTCCTGTTATGGAATCAAACCCTTCTGAAGCGATTCTTACAAATGTTCAGGGCACAAAAATCCTTGCTGATCTAGCGGGGAAATACAAAGTTGAAAAATTTGTAATGGTAAGTACTGATAAAGCAGTGAACCCTACTTCTATCATGGGCGCAACCAAACGGATTGCAGAGATCTATTGCCAGTCGCTGAATAATGTCGGACAAACAAAATTCATTACTACCCGATTTGGAAATGTGCTTGATTCGAATGGTTCTGTTATACCTCGTTTCAAACGACAAGTCGACGAAGGAGGCCCGATCACTGTAACGCATCCTGACATTGAACGTTTTTTCATGACCATTCCTGAAGCTTGTCAGCTGGTGCTTGAAGCCGGAGCAATGGGCAATGGCGGGGAGATCTTTATTTTTGATATGGGAAAAAGTATTCGGATCATTGATCTTGCAAAAAAAATGATCAACCTTTCCGGACTGACTTTGGGGAAAGACATACAAATAATTTACACTGGACTTCGTCCGGGTGAAAAGATCTTCGAAGAACTTTTAGCAAATAAGGAAACTACTCTTCCAACCCATCATTCGAAGATCATGATCGCAAAAGTACGTGAGTATGATTTCCCTACTATTGAAAAAGAAATTTCTGACCTGATCGATCTGTTCAAACTTCAGAACAATGAGATCATCGTTAAGAAAATGAAAGATATTGTTCCGGAATATGTTTCCGCGAATTCACAATTTGAAAAACTCGACAGTTGAAATGCTAAACTCTACTTCAAAAATTTCCAAAGTCAACATCCGATTTTCTGATCTCGATCTGTTCGGACATGTAAATAATGCTGTCTACCTTACCTATTATGAAGAAGCACGTGTTGCATATTTCAATGAGGTTGTTGGCTACGATTACGATT
>JAYUWA010000011.1:0-8048 GCA_043753795.1 Bacteroidota bacterium
ACTTTGAACTTTGAACTTTGAACTACGAACTTATTAAAAATTATTTCCTCAATCCCTTATATACCCGTATCGCCCCTACCAACAAAAGTGAAAAAGCAATCAGCCCCGCCAATCCTTTGATCCATGAAAAAGTATCGCGAAGGATGACGATGAAAACGATGGAGATGAGAAAAATTGTTGCCACTTCATTCCAGAAGCGCATTTGCATACTTGAATATTTTACGATACCATTTTTTAGCTGAGAAACAATTTTTCCGCAGAGAAGATGATAGATCAAAAGTCCGGCGACGAAAGCTATTTTCAGATACATCCATGCGGGAATATTACTTCCATACATTTCATACAGCAACCATGTTCCGAAAATTATTGTACCATATGCAGATGGAACAGTGATTCCATACCACAGTCTTTTTTCCGCAAGCTGAAAATGTTTGACCAGAATACTTTTTTCAGGCTCACTCTTCTCATTTGCTTCCGAATGGTAAACGAATAATCTCACTAGATAAAAAAGTCCTGCGAACCAGGTGACGACAAAAATAATATGTAAAGCTTTTATGTATAGCATCAATTAGATTTGTTCGGCCAGAACTTTTTCGTAAAGTCTTTCATAAATCGGAAGAATCTTTTGTATGTCGAAGACTTTTGCATGTTCCAAAGCATTTTTCTTGAACTGCAAAAGACGATCGCTGTCTTCTAATATATAAATAGAATTTTTCGCCATATCATCGATATCACCGACATTACTCATAAAACCACAATAGTCGTTGACATTCACTTCAGGTAAACCGCCTGTGTTTGTACTAATTACAGGAACCTGACAAGCCATTGCTTCCAGAGCAGCAAGTCCGAAACTTTCTGTCTCAGAAGGCAAAACAAACAGATCACAGATAGAAAGGATCTCTTCCACTACATCTATCTTCCCTAAAAACCGGATGTGTTCGCCATTTGGAATTTCACGACATTCTTTTTCGGCACGATTTCTTTCCGGACCATCACCGATCATAAGTAATTTACTGGGAATTTTATCTGCGATCTTATTAAATACTTTGATCACATCACTGACTCTTTTTACCGGACGGAAATTTGAAGCGTGAACGATCAATCGTTCGTTATTAGGTGCAATGGCTCTTCTGAAATGATCTCTTCGTTGCTTGTTGAAGCGGCGCAGATCAATAAAATTCGGAATCACTTCAATCTCTTTACAGATCTTAAAGTTATCGTATGTCTCTTGTTTTAGAGATTCAGAAACTGAAGTAACTGCATCACTTTGATTGATGGCAAATGTTACAACCGGATTGTAACTTTCATTCTTTCCAACCAACGTTATATCTGTTCCATGAAGAGTAGTGATGAATGGCAATTTCAGTCCTTGCGATTCCATTATCTTTTTTGCCATGTAAGCAACAGAAGCATGTGGAATTGCATAATGAACGTGAACGATGTCGAGCTTTTCGAATCTTGCTACATCAACCAATTTACTTGTCAATGCAGTTTCATAAGGAGCATATTCAAAAAGCGGATAGTCTGCAATGCTCACTTCATGATAAAAAACATTTTCAGTGAAATGTTCTAACCGGACCGGTTGACTGTAAGTAATGAAATGTACGCTATGACCTTTTTCAGCAAGGGCTTTACCAAGTTCAGTAGCGACTACTCCACTCCCACCAAAGGTCGGATAACAAAGAATACCGATTTTCATAGAGTTACAAACTTATTCCTTTTTTTTGACTTTAACGTATTCTACAATACGCCAATAATTGAACTGACGGATGAAAAAAGCGTTTATTCTATAATAGCCTGATAAATTGCTGATTGGATATTGGTTCTTACATTCATTTTCATCATCTTGTCATTTACAACATTTGGATAGACCCTGTTTGAAAGGAAGATATAAACCAACTCATTTTCAGGATCTGCCCAGGCGCACGTGCCTGTAAACCCCTGGTGTCCGAAGGTGGATAATGACGCTTCTTTTGAGCAAGGACTGTTTTTCTGAGGATCAAGCTCCGGTTTATCGAACAACAATCCACGTCTGTTATTGTTATGAGGAAATTGTTGTTTTGTAAAAAGTTCAACTGTTGCCGGATTGATATAAGATACGCCGCCATAGGATCCTTTGTTCAATAACATTTGCATGATCACTGCAACATCATTTGCAGTTCCGAAAAGTCCGGCGTTGCCTGCTACTCCACCCATCATTGCAGCAGCCGGATCATGAACATCGCCTTGAATCAATTGTTTCCGGAAGACATTATCGTTTTCTGTCGGAACAATATTTTTCAAGCTGAAATTTTCGCGCGGTTTAAATGTAAGAGTCGATAGTCCAAGAGGTTTGTAGAAATTCTTATAAAGAAACTGATCGAACGGCTGATTGGTTATTTTCTCTGTTGTAAGTTTCATCAAGATTGGACCAAGGTCGCTATAGACATATTTTCCGGTAGCAGAGACAGGTGAATTCACGATCCATTTCATCAGACTGTCAGTATAATTCTGATTCATGTAAATTGAATCAGCAACCCGGATCTTATAGTGATCGGTCTTAATTTTACTGTAGACGTCGTTCAGATAAACAGAGTCTTTCATGGTTTGTTTATAAAAAGGTATCCATGAAACTAATCCGGCCTGATGTGCTAAGATCTCTTTTACCAACAGAGATTTTTTATTCGTTGATTTTAGTTTTGAATAATATTTTGAAAGCGGATGATTGAGATTAATTTTTTTCATGTCATACAGCTTCATTGTTGCAAGGGCAGTTCCTGCAATTTTCGTGATTGAAGCAATGTCGTAGAGATCATTGGTAGTAACTGTATCTGTACTGTTATAGGTCTTTGTTCCAAAAGCTTTGTTATAAACGACCTTCCCTTTTCTTGCTACCAGTACCTGACACCCCGGAAAAGCACCTAAAGCGATTGCGCCTTGAACTATTGAATCTATTGCAGACAATTTTTGAGTAGACATCCCTGCTGATTCAGGAAGCGTATATTCAAATCTGATCGGAGACATTGTATTCAAGCCCTGATATCTGCTGAATTCAGATGAAACGTTTACCGGTAATTTTCCGCCACTAGAAATTCCGCCAAAAATAGACTGAGCGACAATCTGATGGGTCAATGGAAAATCTTCGTACCCGAGAACAACAGCTTTTGCTTTTTTCAGGTTCTGAAATCGAGTTAAAGTATAACTGTTTCCAAAATCCACGAAAACAGTTTTATAGGTCATCAAAACACTATCTACAAATCTTGAAACTATTGGTGGAATCCCAAAGTTTGTAGCAGCTTTCATAGTTGTGCCATGAAGGCTGAGAATAATGTAATCGAAATTGGAAAGGTAACTGAACAAGGCAGTATACATCGATAGCGGCGCATCTTTATCTTCTGCAAAGCACTCAACATTTGCATATAGTTTCAATTGCTTTTGAAAAGCATTATCTTTTTTGTCGCCAATCACAACAGAAGCAATTCGAAAAGTATCTTTTGTATGAAAAGGAATCAACGAGTCTTCGTTTGCAAGAACTGTTACGGTTTGATTATAAATTTTTCTCTGCAACAGTAAAGCTTCAGGAGTATTTATCCGATTGTAAAGATTTGTTGTATCAATCGGTTTGTAGTTGTTCAGTCCGGTCCAGTATTTTACCATCAGAACTTTTTTTGTCCGCTCATCAATTTCTTCCTGAGTGATCTCACAATTCTGAACAGCCAGATGAATTTCATCTACTGCTTTGTGAACATCTTCTGTGTAAAGTAGAACATCATTACCACTCAACAATGCAAGTTTGTCCACTTCACCGGGTTTATACAAAGTACTGACACCTTTCATATTCAAAGCATCAGTAAAAATAAGTCCTTTGAAACCCATTTCATTTTTCAGAAGTCCTGTAACAATACTTGACGATAAAGTTGAAGGCAATCCCGGAGTGGTATCCAGAGCAGGCACATTCAAATGCGCGACCATCATGCTACCGATACCTGCATCAATTAGTTTTTGGAAAGGATACAATTCTACAGAATCAAGTGCAGCTCTGTCTTGTGAAATAAGAGGTAGTGCAAAATGCGAATCCGTATCAGCATTACCATGTCCGGGAAAATGTTTACCGGTTGCAAGTACGTTATAGTCTTGCATGCCGCGCATGTAAAGCAGTGACTTTTCGGTAACATCAACAGGATTGTCACCAAATGAACGGCTACCGATCACAGGATTCAACGGATTATTATTCACATCGGCATCAGGAGCAAAATTTACATGGATTCCCATCAGTTTGGATTCACGGGCAATTTCCTTTCCCATTTCATAGATCAAACCAGTGTCTTTGATGGCAGCTAATGTCATTTGACGTGGAAAACGTACAGTACTATCCAATCGCATTGCAAGACCCCACTCTGCATCCATACCGATCATTAATGGCACTTTCGACAAAGCCTGATAGTCGTTTGTCAAAGTAGCTTCACGAATCGGACCGCCTTGAAAGAAACAGAGTCCGCCAATACCCCAATCCTGAATCAATTTTCTAATCTCTTTGATATGAACAGAATCTTTGTTACTCCACGCAGCCACCATGATGAGTTGCGAGATCCTTTCATCGGGAGTAAGCGTTTTCATTACAGAGTCGGCCCACAATTCGGCTTCTGGAGTAATAAAAGGCGGAAGTGTTTGAGCGTAACTTGCTTTGACAAAAGATGCAAGAAACATCATTAGTAAAACGACTTTGATCCGGGATAATCTCATTGATAAACAATTTCTTCAGTTTTGTAAAAATACTCCTCGCTTGTACTGAGAATCTGAATCATTGTTATTGTTCTTAACAACTTTAACGTTGAAAAGATGAAATAAATTTCGCTTACATTGGGAGTAATATTATTTTCGCAAGGAATGAACCGCAGCGCCAGGAGAAAAGTACTGATAACCACATTTATCATTGGATTGATCCTGAAAAAGGCAGGAATCGGGCTTAGCATCCTGCTTACTTTTCCTGCAACTGTTTTGTTAGGAATTGAACTGATAAGAAGTTCGATTTCGAAGAATCATAATAACTCCTTTCAGGTCACTTTATCAACAATTTTTTCCGTCTTTTTTCTGATTGTCCTGGCCCAATTACAATACTGGATTCCACCCTTACGATTTGCACTTAGTTTCTGGATTTGCTGGATAATTTTTTCAGTTATATTCTTCATCAAAGGAAAATATGGCTGGTCACAGATCACATTGTGGATAATCGTAAGCACCTTGTTAAGCAGTGCTGCTTTTATGTCACCACGACAATATCATAACTTTTACAAGGCAAGTTATTATGAAGATTACATCCGACGGAAGTACACAGAGCTTAACAGTGATATGGCTGATATGTATATTGACAGGTATAAAGATAGAACACCTGACAAAGAGAAAGCCAATGAACTTTATTTGCTTGCAAAAAATGCTCAGAAAGAAAAGGATAATTCCAAAGCACTGAAATTATATAATGAGAGCTTAGATATTTTTCCTGACAATGCCATAGTATATCATTCACGCGGATATTTTAAACTAACCAGATTAGAACTCAATTCAGATGTAGCATATAATGCAATAAAAGATTTCAACCGTGCAATCAAATTAGATCCGGAACTTGCAGATGCATATTTTCATCGTGCCCTTGCCATTTCGTATGTCGGAAGACATTGGCGAGCATGCAATGACTATACAAAAGCAAAAGCGCTGAATCCGAAACTGAATGTTGAAGAAGGGCTTCGGCGGAATTGCTATTACTTTAACTAATAACGAACCCCTCGACTTCGCTCGGGGACCGCGTCTTCGCTCGGGGACCGTCTTATAAGTGGTAATGTGTGAATTTTTTGCGAAGAAAATTTAACTTAAATTTAAGGGAATTTTCTTCGCAAAAAATTCACACATATCTGCCCAAAACCCACGGTCCCTGAGCGAAGTCGAAGGGCGAACGTTTTGAATATTCGCTATTAGTTAAAATCGTTTTTTGTACCACTTCACTCTCGACTCTTCTTTGTTGATGATACGTTCAATATTTCTTTGGTGAGTGACGAGAATTAAAATTGCTACGGCGAGGGAAAAAATATTGATACTGGAATTCGTACTGTAGAAAACCATTATGACAATAGGAAATGTTACACCGCTGACCATACTGCTTAAGCTTACATATCCTGTGAAAAATAGTGTAGTTATAAAAGCAAGTGCACAAACGAAGGCTGCCTCCGGATGTATTGCTACCAGAATTCCTAACATCGTAGCTACTCCTTTTCCACCTCTGAAGCCTACATAGACCGGAAAAATATGTCCAAGTAATCCACAAACTGCAAGTGCTAATTCGAAATCGATGAATTCAGGGGAGTGTGAATCGTAATCACCGAGAACATATGCCAGCTTGACGGCAAAAAAACCTTTTAGCACATCCATTATCAGAACTGCTATACCCGGCTTTTTTCCTAAAACGCGGAACGTATTTGTTGCGCCTGCATTTCCACTGCCATATTCACGGACATCGATACCGTAAAAGGTTTTACCAACCCAAACGGCAGAAGGAATACTTCCAACTAAGTAGCCCATTAACAGGCCAAAGATGTTTGCAAATGTTAGCAATCAGTTCGTATTTAAAACAGCAGGTTGAAAATTCGGAGATTTCAGCGTGCAATCATAACCAATATGCCGTTAATTATCAACCGTTGTTACCTTTCTCCCTCCTCCTGAACAGTTTGCATTTTGCGCAGGAAGTTTTTTACTGCCCGATCGGTCGATAACATGTATTCAAAATCAGGTTTATCCTTCATTTTGTTGATCCGTTTTTCAGGTTTAACTTTTGTGATCGCTTCATTAAAAGTTGAATTCGAAGAGATCGCCTGAAGCAGTCCACGGGTATAACTGAAGTAATACCATTGCTGACTTTCAGGTTCCAGATAAATATTCAAAGCATCACCGGTTCTCTTATGCACGATTTCAACAATTCCATTGACCCTGCGATTAACGTTAGTTTTGTCCATACTTCCGATACCAATTGGCCCAACAGAACGATAGCTTCTGCTTTCATTATTCCAGATCATTTTCAATTCCGTGATAAAGAAGGTATGTCTAAGATCATCCGGAATCTTTTTAAACGATCCATACAAGTTCAATTCAGCAATAAGCTTATCTGATTTTTCTTTTCCAACCATTTCCGTCAATCCTCTTTCATAAGTCTGGCGACCGACATCTTGAGTTGCTTTAAGTGAAGCATTCGTTGATAGATAATCTGTCATGATCTTCATCGCATCTTCGTTAAAGAAGAAATCAATTGCACCTAAGATGTCAAATGTAGTGCTGTCGTTATTCAGATTATTGATAACCGTTCCGACAGTTTGTAATTGCAATTGTCCGAGATCCGAACCGAAATTTAATTTTCCTTCACCATAGACCATACAGTTTTTGTCGTCAAGACTCAGGAAATTTCCTGCGGATCCCGGTTTATCCAGTTTCTCAGCAGTTGTTATTCTGAATTGCGTTGTTGCTTTATCATAGAAGAGAACTCCATCAGCAGAAATGATCTCGAGATCCGACGGCTTTCGCTTCGGCATCATGAAGGCTGCATAGATTCCGGTTGAATCACTGGTTTGCGCTACTGCTGATGCTAGTTTAACTCCACCATCTGTAACAGGAGATGATACAGGAATCGAAACGTTGGCAGGATTTACCGGGCCACTGAATCGGATCCAGTTTCGCTCAACTTTTTCACAATGGAAATTAGGTTTGGCATAGCCCGAGAATGTAAGGAACTCCTGGGCTGCTGCTAAATGTGTACTTCCTTTAAACAAAAACTGCGGACTCATTGGGAAACCAAGTGTGTCTGTTAACTCACCATCCGCAAATGTCTGATATGTTGTGTCTACAGAGATTGAGTTGAAATGAAAATTATGTTTGACTTTGTTCTCATCGATGTAATCATAATCTCCGCTTCCTTCATATTTTTTCTTTCCAAGGATGTTGACTGTAGCATTATAAAGCGTATGATATTTTGTAGTTGTATTGGCAATGATCCTTGCATCAGTAAGTGTCCGCATTTTTGCATAACGTTC
>JAYUWA010000012.1:0-2612 GCA_043753795.1 Bacteroidota bacterium
ATTACAGGAATCAATAGAAGTAACATTCGTTTTTGCAAATGTGCTATAGTTGATAGTAGTGGAAGGGTTAACAATTATTGTATCAGTAACGATACATCCCGAACCATTCTCCACCGTATAAATTACCTGACCCACACAAAGTGAATCTAAAGTATATTGGTCAACAATTGAGTTGATCACACATGAGTCGCCGGTTTGAAAGTGATATGTATAAGGGTAATTTTTGTAGATATAATTGTATAAAATTCTAGCCTCGCCATCACAATTGCCCTGACAAGTTAATGTCGCGCTTAATTGTGGCGTGTTTTCATTTGTGAAAAATATTCGGTCTGATGCTCGCATACATCCATTCAAATCTGTGCAAATAACATAATAATAAATATAATTCAGGGCCTGAAAAGGTGTCAACGCAAATGAATCTACACTTGTTGTTGCAAGCAAAGCAGGAGAAGAAAAATCTGTATCGAGATATGAATACGCGTACCATTTATAAGTTGCAGATGGAAATGTTGTCGATAATATTCCCGGACATTCAACAAAAATTGTCGGTGTGTTATTGCCTGAAAGATAATTTATAGTGATTGAATCGCGATTTACGCATCCAAAAAAATTAGTTGTTACCAAAACATAGGTGCCATTTGAATCAACTCTCAACTCTTCATTGCCCGATAAAATAGTCCCGTTAATTTCCCACTGATATGTATTCCATGTTGGATCTGCCGACATTTCAACTATCTGACATGCTGTTGCAGTATCGATACTGGTAACTACAATTGAATCTAAACTTGTTGATCTATTATTAACACTTATCATTGCTGTGTCAGATACGCCATTAATATCAGTAAAGTAAAGAGTATAAATTCTGTCAACATTACTACTAATCATAGGAATAGGAATAGTATCACTGCTTAATCCTGAATCAGGAACCCATAAAAAATTTGTAAACGTATTCAAGGGATTAAGTATGATCGGCATTAACAAACTATCTGCAGAACATTTTGCAATACTTGGAGGTAGAATGATCTGGTTGGCACCGGCTGTGAAATAAAAATAGTCTGTATAATAATGATCAAAACCATCGGGACCACCATCGCTACGTGTTTCAAGTACGGGAGTTGTGCCATCATTCTGATATTGGATAGATCCGTAATTCTGATAAATATCCTGGGTAAGGTCAGTAAAATTTGTACGATGCTGAATGGAATCGTATGAATAGGATGTGCCGGATAAAAAGTCCGGGCCAAAATTGTTCAGATGGGTCCGGGCATTTTCAATAATAAATCTTCCAAGCCAATCGTATGTATTAATGTAACGAAAGCCAATAGACCATGGATCCGGATTTGAAGGGGAATAATAATGCTCGTATCTTGCCGTATCACGACCAAGAGAATCACGCATGTATAAAATATACTTACTATAATATTTCTGAATATTAATAGAGTAAGAAGTGTCAGCATTCCATTGGTTACCCGGACCATGAACTGACTCGATAAAATATGTCGGAACCCACAATAAACCGTTTTGCCGGAATTCTGTAGAAAGAATACGGTATCCATTACTGTCATAATCATAGGTCTTGTAGTTCGTTCTCTCCCAATTACCATTGATAAAGCTCTCGCTGATTTCCTCGTCAAGCAACGGACCACTAAAATTGCGAATTACTCTGCCTATACCTGTTGAGCCTTGTGAAGTAGTCTGAATGAGGCTGTCACTGGAATTATAAGCATACGTTCTCATTACCAACAACACCCAGGCATTCTGAATGAAGGATTCGTCTCTGGTTGCAATCAATCTGTTTTGAAGATCATAATCAAAGTGAGATCGCCCTTCTAAATTCCAAATATTGTTTCTCCACCTCCACGTTGAACTTCCAATCTTAAGCCCTGCTGAAAAACTATCCACTTCCATGGTGGTGTACTTCATCGGATCTCCGGCTAAAGTATTTCTATGCGTTCTGACTATAATTGAGTCTACAACCTGAGCTGATGTAGTTCCATGAAGTATTAAAAAGAGTAAACAAATAAATAAACGAGATTTCATATTGAGTGTTTTAATAAATCAAATATAATAAAAAATTTGGATTAATTTCCCGGACGAAGTCTGTATAAATAGTATTGAAACTGCATTATTTAATATCAAGACTTCGTCCTGCACCACGGTTCTATTGCACACGTTGGGGTGTAATCTGCAGACTACACCCCAACGTGGAAATCGCAGTAATGTTAAACCGGAATTAATTGAACACACCCTAGGGAATGTTGCGCGGAAATTAAAAATATAGTTTCAGATCAGTAACTGCTCAAGCGACATTCCAGCCGGGGGTAACGTACAAAGCTTGCTGAAAGAATACAACATGCACTTAGAACTTTGTTACAACCTGTGTTTCTAACATCCCGGCGGAATGACGCTGAGTGTATTGTGGATTGAAAGTGCTTACTAATTGCGCTTAACATTCCGCCTAGCGTGTTGGTGTTTAACAATTGCGGGGAGCCAGACCAAATCAATTTATGAAATACGGTGGAATGGGAAGTTCTTTGTTGAATGAAAACATCATTTTGCTCGGTCCTTAAGGACCGAGCAAAATGATGTTTTCATTCAACAAAGAACTTCCC
>JAYUWA010000013.1:0-2608 GCA_043753795.1 Bacteroidota bacterium
ACTCCGCTTTTTACTAAGACGCGGAAATAAGTGGTTGAAGATAAATTTGTATAATTATACGAATTGGTAGCATTAGAAATAATGTTCCCTGCTGTTGCAAAATTATTAGTCGACCATTCCCATTGGATGATCTCACCCAGATTCCCTGTTAAGTTCAATGTGCCTGAAGCATCTCCAAAGCAATGTACTATACTGATTGGCAGTGCTCCTCCTTCTGTAGTTGCATCAACAACTAATGAAGCAGATGATGAAACTACATCTGCAAAACATGCACTTAGAATTGAAACTGTATAGTTAGAAGAAATATCTCCAGCATCTGCATTAGAAATGGTCAAAGTCGATGTATTAACACCACTCACATTTCCGCCATCAACCATTGCAATACCATCTTTCTTCCATTGATATGAAATATTAAATCCCGAAGCAACCACATTGAATATTGCAGTGCTTCCGGAACAAATTTCCTGAGAAACCGGTTGTGTATTGATCACCGGGATTGAACTCACGGTCATGATTGCAGCCGAAGATGTTCCTCCACCAAGTGTAGGATTAAATGCTGTGATAGATTTCGATGCAGCAACTGTCATATCGGAGGCAAGAATTGCTGCCTGAACAATTGTAGCCGAAACATATGTTGTAGTGCGATCTACACCGTCAATTTTTATTATCGTTGTAGCATTGAAAAAAGTTCCTGTAACTGTCAGAGTAAAATTCGACGAACCTGTATTTTTACAAGGCGCAGAAATACTTGTAATCGTAGGAACAGGATTTTCAACATTGAATGCATTACTTGTTCCGGTTTGCGTACTTGCAGTTCTTGTTACAATAATTGTGCGGTTTCCTGTGTTACTGATATTAACAACCTTTCCTGACAAAACTCCTGCAACAAATGCAGCACTTGTTCCGCCACCTATTGTAAGTGTTCCGGTTGAAGTTAAGTTAACTGTACCTGTGAAAATATTTGTTCCGCTACTGCACGTATTGTTCTGATTATCTCTTGCAGAGATTCTAAGATTAAAGGATGTACCTGCCAATTGAGTTCCGATATTTCCGCCACCATCAGCTTCAACAATAAAATTATTATGCGCACCGGGCTGAACCGTAAAACTTGCACTTGTAACACCTAACACAGTTCCATCTGTAACAGTTAAGGTAGTAATTCCCGCCTTTGTAAGATTAGTTGTAAGGGTAGTAGTTGACTGACCTGAAGTAAAGCTTACAGAGTTAGTATATGCAGGTGCATTTAGTGCTGTACCAGGCCCAGTAAATGACAATGTTTTTGTTCCGGTATATGTAGTAACCCTGTTATAAAACTGATCACAGGCAGTAATTCTTGTCAACGAAAAAGATGTATTTGCAGTACGTACTGATGGTGTTCCGGTATATCCACTACCACCTGATGTTGTACCGTCTGTAAAAGTTTGTCCCGGCAATGTTATGAATAATCTTGTTGCGCCTACTGTGGTAGACAGTATTCCAAGATTACTTCCTGCCGCACATCCTGCAATAATAGCAGTACCTCCGGAAGTAATATTTACACTCACAGCTTGCCGTGCTCCATCCAATGCCCATACCTGAAGACCGGAAATAGTTAAAACATCAGCAAGTGTAGCACCTGTCACATTGAACTGAACAGTAATAATTGTAGAAGTCGCTGAGAGTATGATGGGACTGGTAATATTTCTTCCTGCTGTTGCAACAACAGACATTGAAGCGGCCGGATTAAAATTCCAGCCTGTCGGTGCATTAAGTGTGAGAGTGAGATTGCTTCCTATAGCAAAATCTGCAGTCGCCCCCTCTGTTAGGCGAACATTACCAAGGGTAGTATAGGTTGGGGAGATAGCATTTGCAGCCTTGTCGGCGGAAATCGAACCTCCTGTAGCTCTGGTTATGGTAACATTCGCGCTAACAGAGTTTGCGAAAAATAAAAAGCAGAAAAATAGCAGTAGCAATGTGGTGTTGCTACTGCTTAGTCTGCCTTGCTTTGTGTGGGTAAGCGTGGCATTCATTGGTGTGTGGTGTGGAAAAACGGCCCGGGGATGTGTGTGGTGTGTGTGGATTTTTGGATACAGGCCGTTTTCCGAAGTAGTCTAACGGGGATGTTTGAGTTAGTTTTCGCCTTCATTTGAACAGAAATGACAACCGTAAGAAAATGCTCATTTAAAGAAAATGCACTTAATGATACCTAAACAATGATTTCATATTGAAAATGAATAGATTGGAATCAATATGATGACCGCTTCAAAATAGTTGTTATGCAAAGAAAAAACACTTAAAAAATCCTCTCAATCCCGCGCTGACAAAGGCTTTGAAGTGAATCCAAAAAAAATAATTCAACGGTAAAAATTGTGAAAAAAAACTGTAAGAGATTAACTAAAAAATGATAAAAAATTGACTTGCTAGACAAAAAAACACAAAAAAAAACATTTCTTACTTTGCATTATTCGAGGAAAAATTGGACTCGACTCTTATGGTAAAAAATTAAGTTGAAATTTGAAAATTTTCTTCAATAAAAACTCTCGTTAAATGACTAATCAAAAGAAAATGCAAACTGTATTACATTTCCGGTATTCTCTGAGCAAAACCGGCTAAAATACGGTTCACATCA
>JAYUWA010000014.1:0-2605 GCA_043753795.1 Bacteroidota bacterium
GAAATATTCTGTCCCGCCTGTTGTCGGAAATGTAACACTCATTGTTCCACCTGTTCCGCTGCTTCCTGTAGTACAAAAACCCAATGGTGTTAATACCGCGCAAGTTCCTGTGTAAACTTCCATCGCTAATCCGGGATTATTATCAATTCCCGTGACGGTAACTGTTGCTGTTCCGGCATTATGACTGAAGACCGTAAACCAGACACTATTGTCTACGATTCCGTCGCCACAACCCAAAGCAGGATCGGTTCCGGTCGTCGTTGCACCAACAGTGGTGCGGCTTGTAGTGCTATTTGCGCATAATGAGATGGCTGCTGAACAATTGTCTTGCGCTTTTGCAAAAGAACAGATGAACAACAGTAAAAAGGTGCTGAGGAGTAATTTCATTCAATTGTATTATAAGCAACCAAAATAGACTAATATTTGATGGTTCTATTTTGAATTCATAGTGAATTATTAACATTCAATTGTATGAAATTACGAATGGAAAACGTTAAAATAAAGTCTGCAATTCATGCCATAAAATTCGCGGTTTGTATGCATCTTTGTTATTCCGATGAATAAAAATGCTGCAGACATTCTGAACCTATTGTCAAAACTGACGTTGCGACGTTTTGCAAATTTCAGCAAGGTCATTTTGGGATATTATATGTCTCGCATCACGGGGAAAGTTCATGTCTATGGACTTCCTTTCTCCGTCTCAATTGAACCTACTACTTCTTGTAATCTGAGATGTCCTGAATGTCCAAGCGGACTGCGAGCTTTTTCCAGACCTACCGGTATGCTGGAAACAAAATTTTACACCTCCGTTCTGGATCAATTGCATCGCGAGTCACTTTATGTGATCTTTTATTTTCAAGGTGAGCCATATCTTAATCCTGACTTTCTTCGGATGGTCAGCTATGCAAAATCAAAAAAAATGTATTCGGCAACATCTACGAATGCACATTATCTGAATGATGATGTTGCAAAAAAAACGGTAGAGTCAGGACTTGACCGGTTGATAATTTCCATTGATGGCACTACTCAGGAAATATATGAGCAATATCGTATCGGCGGACAGTTGACAAAGGTTTTAGAAGGAGCTAAGAATATTATCAAATGGAAAAAAGAACTGCGGTCGAAAACTCCTTATGTTGTTTTTCAGTTTTTAGTGGTTGCTCCGAACGAGCATCAATTAGCAGATATAAAAAAACTGGCAGCAGATATCGGTGTTGATGATATTGCATTCAAAACTGCTCAGATAAATGATTATCAAAATGGAAATCCTTTGATTCCTGCAAATGCCGAATTTTCGCGCTACAAAAAATTGCCTGATGGAAGGTTTGCTCCAAAAAACAAACTCCTGAATCATTGCTGGAAGGTTTGGCAATCTGCTGTTATAACGTGGGATGGAAAAGTCGTTCCGTGCTGTTTTGACAAAGATGCCCAACATCAGATCGGCAATTTATCTACTGAATCGTTCGAGTCGGTTTGGAAAGGAAATTCATTCCGGAATTTCCGGCAAAGCCTCTTAAAAAGCAGAAAAGAAATTGATATTTGCAAAAATTGTTCAGAAGGTGGAAAGATCTGGGCTTAGTGCAATTTTCCATTTTAAATATTCAAAACCATTCTTTAAAACATCATATTTAATTTATGATAATCAATAAATCAGAAGTCTTTGAAGGACATGAAGGCGCTATTTACACATTGGAAAAAAGTCCGGATGCGGATTTCTTTTTCTCCGGTGGTAGTGATGGTATTTTATCGAAATGGGAAAAACATAATTTTTTACAGCCGGAAGCATTCAGTAAGATGAATTCTCCAATCTATGCTATCCGTTGGATTAAGGAAAGATCGTTGCTGCTTTCCGGAACAGGACTTGGAGAATTTTATGCTGTTGATGTTGCCACGAAAAAATTGATCCATGCTTCCCGATTTCACGAGAGCGGCATCTTCGATATTCAATTCTCTTTATACAATCAAAAGATCTATACCGGGTCAAGCGCAGGCGAAATTGCAATTTGGGATCTGAACTCATTTGCATTGATCAAAAAATCACAGATCACTGCGGGGAAAGTCCGCTCGATTGCAGTATCAAATGATGACTTAGAAATCGCAATAGCATGCGGCGACGGCACGATACGAATCTTAAATGCAAATGACTTGTCAGAGAAAAAGTCAATTCCTGCCCATGAGAAATCTGCAAACTGTGTATGCTATCACCCCGATAAAAAATATCTGATAAGCGGCGGCAGAGATGCGCATCTGCGGATCTGGAATACCGACGACTATTCTATGTTCATGGAAATTCCTGCGCACAATTATGCAATCTACTCTATTGCATTTTCCCCCGACAACAAATTTTTCGCAACTGCCAGCAGAGACAAGACAGCAAAGATCTGGAACAGCAATGATTTTCTTTTCGAGCACCGGATCGACAGAGAACAATCCAATGCACACTCGCATAGCGTGAATAAAGTTTTGTGGCTTGAGAATGATGAGCTGTTGACGGCGGGGGATGATCGCAAGGTAATGTTGTTTAGATTAAATTCTTGATGTTACTGGTTACAGGTTTCAGGTTAGAGGTTTGCAGATTGGCAACCTGCAAACCTCTAAACTGAAA
>JAYUWA010000015.1:0-7995 GCA_043753795.1 Bacteroidota bacterium
AAGGAAGTCATTCGCGAAAGCATGATTGATTTCCGTAACGTAGAACATCGCCTTGAATTTGTGAATACGATTCACGGAATCGAATTCTATAACGATTCAAAAGCAACCAATGTTAATTCAACATGGTTTGCATTGGAAAGTTTTAACAAGCCTGTAGTTCTAATTCTGGGTGGAGTAGACAAAGGAAATGATTACGAAATGCTTCATGACCTTGTGAAAGAAAAAGTTAAAGCAATTGTTTGTATGGGAAAAGACAATGAGAAGATCTTAAAAGCATTCTCCGGAATTGTAGAAGAGATCGTAGAAACTGATTCAGCTGAATCTGCAGTAAGAGAAAGCTATCGTTTGAGTAAAAAGGGTGATGTAGTTCTTCTTTCTCCTGCATGCGCAAGTTTCGATTTGTTCGAGAATTTCGAAGACAGAGGAAGACAGTTTAAGAAAGCTGTCAAGTCTCTATAATGTTCTTTCGTTTGTAGTCTTTCGAAAATCGTAAGACTACAAACGAAAAACGAAATAATAAACAACCTCCCAAATTAACCAACAATGCAAGCAACCTGGCTTGATAAATATTTCAAAGGCGACCGGACGATCTGGATGATTGTATTCATTCTGTCGATCTTCTCTTTACTTGCCGTTTATAGTAGTACGGGTACTTTGGCGTACAAGTACAAAAGTGGCAATACGGAATATTATCTGTTTAAGCATTTATTCATTTTAGCATTTGGTATTGGGTTGATGTATGCAGCCCATTTAGTTCGCTATACATATTATTCAAAGATCTCCATTATTGCATTGTTTGTAACAGTCCCATTACTCGCGTTGACTTTATTATTAGGTACAAATCTCAATGAAGCCAGTCGCTGGCTGACTTTGCCGGGGACTAACATTACGTTTCAGACATCAGATTTTGCTAAGCTGGCCTTGATCATGTTTGTAGCAAGGATGTTATCAAAGAAGCAGGACGAAATCAAAAGTTTCAAATCAGCATTCCTGCCTGTGGTAATTCCTGTGTTGATCGTTTGTGCATTGATCTTGCCTGCGAATTTTTCAACTGCTGCAGTAGTTTTCTCTTCAGCTATCTATCTGATGTTCATTGGCCGCATCAGTATGAAATATATTGCAGCAATGATGGGAATTGGTGTTGCAGCGTTTATGTTATTCATTGTTATATCAATGGCCATCGGACATACCGGCAGGATCGAAACTTGGAAAGCGCGTATAGAAAGATTTTCAGGAGATGAAGCTGCAGATAATTATCAGACTGATCAGGCAAAAATTGCTATTGCACGAGGTGGACTTATCGGAGTATTTCCCGGCAACAGTGTGCAGAGAAATTTCCTGCCACATCCATATTCGGATTTTATTTTTGCAATTATAATTGAAGAGTACGGTTTTCTGGGAGCAACTTTTCTGATCTCACTTTATCTGCTTCTCTTTTTCAGGGTCATCAGATTTATTCATCATAGTCCAATGGCCTTCGGCACGCTACTCGCCGCAGGTTGTACATTCATGCTTGTTTTTCAGGCATTGATAAATATGGCAGTAGCAGTGAATTTATTCCCTGTAACCGGACAGCCGCTGCCATTTCTGAGTATGGGCGGAACATCGATCTGGTTTACAAGTATTGCATTAGGAATTGTGTTAAGCGTAAGTCGTCAGGTCGAAAAGGAAAAGAAAGAAGGAGGAGCAGAACTTGCAGCGGCCTAGTTTAAGAGTGATCATTAGCGGTGGCGGTACGGGAGGACACATTTTTCCCGCAGTAGCAATTGCAAATGCATTGAAAAAAATGAATCCTTCGACAGAGATCTTATTTGTCGGAGCAAATGGCAGAATGGAAATGGAAAAAGTTCCGGCTGCCGGATATAAAATAGTTGGATTGGATATAAGTGGCATTCAGAGGAAATTGTCATTGCAAAATCTGATGTTGCCTTTCAAAATAGTTAAGAGTCTGCTAAAAGCAAGAATGATAGTAAAAGAATTTAAACCGGATGTTGCAGTAGGTGTCGGAGGTTATGCTTCGGGACCGCTATTATTTGCTGCAACCGGTATGAATGTTCCGGCATTGATTCAGGAACAAAATTCTTTTGCCGGAATCACAAATAAACTTCTTGCAAAAAGAGTTAAACGTATTTGTGTAGCATACGATGGTATGGAAAAATATTTCCCTGTAGGTAAGATCCGAATAACGGGTAATCCTGTCAGAGAAAATATGGTTGATATAAAAGATAAACGCGATGAAGCACTTAACTTTTTCAGATTGTCGGCAAGTAAAAAAACCATTCTGATCATTGGCGGAAGTCTGGGCGCAAGAACATTAAATAATAGTGTAGCAGAAGGCATTCAAACGCTTGCGGAAAAAAACATACAGGTGATCTGGCAAACGGGAAAAGCATTTTATCAAAAAGCACAGGAATTGACAGTTGGATATTCAGAAAAAGGAATTTCAGCATATGATTTCATTCAGCGGATGGATCTGGCATTTGCTGTTGCAGATGTAGTTATTTCAAGAGCAGGAGCGAGTTCGGTATCTGAACTGGCATTAGTTGCAAAGCCTGCAATTTTAGTTCCGTCACCCAATGTTGCCGAAGATCATCAGACAAAAAATGCAATGTCGTTGGTTAAAAAAGATGCTGCGATATTAGTCACTGATGTCGATGCATCCTCAAAACTGATCGCACAGGCAATTGAATTGATCAATGATCAGTCACGACAAAATACTTTGACTCAGAATATCTCAAAACTGGCTTTGCCAAATTCTGCTGAAGTGATAGCAGAAGAAGTTTATACCATATCAGGAAAATAAATTGTTCGATAAAAAAACACATATCTATTTTATTGGCATCGGTGGTATCGGTATGTCGGCACTTGCACGCTATTTCATGTCTATTGGAAAAGAAGTGAGCGGTTACGATAAAACTCCGACACCATTGACTGATGAACTGATTGATGAAGGCATTCAGGTTCATTTCTCCGATAATTTATCAGAAGCAGAGAGTATCTATTCCGATTGGAGAAGAAAAGAAAGTATCCTTGTAGTTTATACTCCGGCAATTCCTAATAATCATACAGAATGGAATTTTTTCAGAAACAATCAATATGATCTGAAAAAACGTTCTGAAGTTTTGGGAATGATAACCAAAAGCAGTTATACGATCGGTATTGCCGGAACACATGGTAAGACGACAACTTCTTCCATGGTTGCGCACATATTAAAGAGTGCCGGATTGAATTGTACGGCATTTCTTGGAGGTATTACAAAGAATTATCGGACGAATTTACTGTTAGGAACAGCAACCGGAAAAAAATATACTGTTGTCGAAGCAGATGAGTATGACCGGTCATTCCTTGCCTTATACCCGGATCTTGCGGTTATCACTTCCATGGATGCCGATCATCTCGATATTTATGGCGATCATAATTATATGATTGAATCGTACCGCTTGTTTGCAGAACAGGTAAAGGGAGGCGGATTATTAATCCATCGGTCAGGATTGCCTGTGACAGATCTTGATATCAACATGCAATCGTATTCAATCAATGCGGCTGCTGATTTCAAAGGTGAGAATATTCATATAAAAGATCATCGTTATCATTTCAACTGGACAAGTGCGAAAGAGCTTATCGAAGATCTGACTTGTGAGATGCCGGGATTGCATAATGTGGAGAATGCAGTAGCTGCAGTAGCTGTTGCAATGCATTTAGGAATTGAAAATGATATTATAAAAAGGTCATTAGCGTCATATAATGGAGTAAAGCGTCGATTTGATTATCAATTGAAGACATCAGATTGTGTTTTCATTGATGATTACGCTCATCATCCGGAAGAATTGCGTGCATGTATTTCCTCGGTTAAAGAACTTTATCCGGGAAAAAAGATCACGGGAATTTTCCAGCCGCATTTGTATTCAAGGACCCGTGATTTTGCAGAAGGTTTTGCAAAAAGTCTTTCAATGCTAGATTGTCTGATCCTTCTGGACATCTATCCGGCACGAGAACTTCCGATACCAGGGATAACATCGGAAATAATTTTCAATGAAGTTACATGTGAGAAATATCAATGTTCGAAAGAAAGCGCACTGGAAGTATTGGAAGCGCATCCGTCAGATGTGGTATTAACATTAGGTGCAGGCGACATCGACCAATTAGTAAAACCGATTAGAGAATTATTACAAAAAGCAATTAAGTCATGAGTGAGAATCCGAAACGTACGAAAATACTGCGCTTTGTAGCCTATGGAGCTGTGATTACAGCCTTTTTGGTAACACTTGGCTTCTCTGAGCATCGTCAGGATGTAATGCCATGCACAGCAGTGGAGGTTTCTGTCATTGATACGATGGGACATAACTTCGTTGAAGAAGCCGAGATCATGGAATTAGTGAAGAATAAGTTCGGAACATTGAATGGAAAACCGCTAAGTTCTATTAACATTAGTTTGTTGGAAAAAATCATTAATACAAATCCTTTTATCGCTGACGCTGAAGTATTTTCAACCATTGATGGAAAGATCAAAATTGAAGTAAAGCAACGCAGGCCGGTTGTTCGCATAGTAAATGTAAAAGATGAAAGTTTTTACATTGACGACAAGGGAGAATTCATGCCATTGTCAAGTGAATACACAGCAAGAGTTGCAGTTGCAAACGGATTTATTTTCGATACGGAGTCAGAAAGAAGAGTAACAGTATACGACGGGGAAAAAAGAGATACTGCAATTAAACTTTCACGAATTGATGAAATATTTCATGTAGCAGATTACATCTACCATCATGAATTCTGGAATGCACAGATTGAACAAATTTATGTGAATGCAGAAGGAGACATTGAATTGATACCACGAGTAGGAAGTCAGAACATTGTTTTAGGAAGTAGTGAAAAGCTCGATAAGAAATTGAATAAACTGTTGTTGTTTTACCGCGAAGGATTGAACAAGACAGGATGGAACAAATACAAAACTATCAATCTGAAATACGAAGGTCAGGTTGTTTGCACAAAAAAGTGATATGGAAAAAAACGAAGATATCGTAGTTGGTCTTGACATTGGTACAACAAAGATTTGTACAATCGTGGGTCGGAGAAATGAGTTCGGCAAGATCGACATTTTAGGTTATGGAAAGAGCGAATCACTTGGCGTTACACGCGGTGTGGTTACCAATATTGTAAACACGATCGAATCGATTAAATTATCGATCACTGAAGCCTCTGAGAAATCAAAAGTGGATATCGGTTCTGTGTACGTTGGTATCGCCGGACAGCACATTAAAAGTTTACAACATCGTGGAATGCGTACGCGCAATTCACTTGATGATGAAATAAGTCAGGAAGATATCGATGCCATCGTTGATGACATGTACAAACTGGCAATGCCTCCGGGAGAAAAAATTATTCACGTTATTCCGCAGGAATATATTATCGACAACGAGCAGGGAATCAAAAATCCGATCGGTATGTCAGGAGTTCGTCTGGAAGCAAATTGCCATATCATCACAGGACAGATCACTGCAGCAAAAAATATTTACAAATGCGTTGACAGAGCTTCTCTGGAAACAAAAGGTTTATACCTGGAGCCACTTGCATCATCTGAAGCAGTTTTAACTGAAGAAGAAAAAGAAGCAGGT
Source organism: Bacteroidota bacterium (assembly GCA_043753795.1). GTDB lineage: Bacteria > Bacteroidota > Bacteroidia > AKYH767-A > 2013-40CM-41-45 > JADKIH01. Next base: position 5,613 of record JAYUWA010000015.1, read on the forward strand.
GTTGTATTGGTTGATATCGGTGGTGGAACTACTGATGTTGCAATCTTCCAGGATGGCATCATTCGTCATACTGCCGTAATTCCATTCGGCGGAAATGTGATCACTGAAGATATTAAAATGGGATGTTCTATCATCCGCAATCAGGCTGAACTTCTGAAAATAAAATTCGGTTCTGCATTGGCAAGTGAAAATCTGGAAAATGAAATTGTTTCGATTCCAGGATTAAGAGGAAGAGAGCCACGTGAGATCTCTGTTAAAAATCTTTCTCATATTATTCAGGCTCGTATGGAAGAGATCATCGAGCATGTACATTTCGAGATCCGCAATTCAGGTTTTGAAAAGAAACTGATCGCAGGTATTGTGATCACAGGTGGAGGCGCTCAGTTACGTCACATTATTCAACTTGTAGAATTCATTACAGGAATGGATACACGTGTTGGATACCCGAATGAGCATTTAGGAAAAGGTGCTGATGATCTGAAGAGTCCTATGTACGCTACAGGTGTCGGACTAGTGATTAAAGGTTTCCATGATCTGGATAAAGCAAGAAAAGGTCAGCTTTCAAAAGTTCTTGAAGAAGCTCCAAAGCCTACACGTGCAGGGAAACTGAAGGAAGATAAAGTAAAACAAGGAACACCACGTCCTTCTCTGTTTGAGATCATCGCAGATATTTTCAAAGAAGAGAAAGATAAAGAACTGTGATCTGACAAAGAATCATAGAATGAAACAAGAATAAACAAACGGAACAATCAACAATACTTAACACAAAAAACATTTTTAACATGGAATTCGATCTTAATAAGGACAAGGGGTCTATCATCAAAGTAATCGGCGTAGGTGGTGGTGGCAGCAATGCTGTAAATCATATGTATCGTCAAGGAATCAAAGGCGTAGAGTTTGTGGTATGCAATACCGATGCTCAAGCTTTGGAAATGTCGCCCGTGCCGACAAAAATTCAACTGGGAAGTAGTCTGACAGAAGGCCGTGGTGCCGGGTCAATTCCTGAAGTTGGAAGAAATGCTGCAATCGAGAACATAGAAGACATTCGCAAATTTTTATTGGCGGATACTCGTATGGTCTTTATCACAGCAGGAATGGGCGGAGGTACCGGAACAGGTGCTGCTCCAATCATTGCACAAACGGCAAGAGAAATGGGGATTCTTACAGTCGGTATCGTTACTATTCCTTTCGAATTCGAAGGAAAGAAAAGAAAGCAACAAGCCGATGATGGAATTGAAGCATTAAAGAATAGTGTAGATACTATTCTTATCATCAGAAATCAAAAGCTGCGTGAAATGTTTGGCAATCTTAATTTGTCAGATGCATTCTCTCATGCTGATAATATTTTAACAACTGCCGCAAGAGGAATTGCAGAGATCATCACTGTAACAGGTTACATCAACGTCGATTTTGAAGATGTGAAGACAGCAGTTCAGAATAGTGGAGTAGCGATTATGGGTTCTGCAATTTCAGAAGGCGAACACCGTGCTACTAAAGCAGTGGAGCAAGCACTTGCATCACCATTGCTGAACGATAATAACATTAAAGGTGCACGTTACATACTAATGAATGTAGCTTCAGGATCTAAAGAAGTTACAATGGACGAGATCGGTGACATCACTGATTTCATTCAGGAACAAGCAGGTCTTACTGCAGATATCATCTGGGGAAATTGTACAGATGAAAGCCTTGGTGAGAAATTGTTAGTGACTATCATTGCAACAGGATTCAAGACCCGAGAAGAGATCGGTAGTGAGCAGATCAAAGCAAAAGAATTAGTGAAAACAGTTCACAAATTGGATGATGCTGTTGCACCAACTGTATCTGCACCAGCAATACCGGAATTAAATTTCAACGAACCTATTCTGAAAAAAGACATTCCTGCTGAATCAAATGTTCAGCAAAATGTTCAATCAAATGAAAGTCGTGAAGTGACTTTTGAATTTGGTCAGAATACTCTCCGTGAAAGTCCGATATCAACTCCAATCGCAGAACGTAAGGAAGAAAATCCGGCGAAGAATGAGCAGGTGGTTTATGATCTGTATGATCATACTGTAGAAGATGAAACAGATGAACAACTTCGTAAAGCTCGCGAGCGCGTGACTAAATTAAAGCAACTCAGCTATCGTATCGGAAATGCAAACATTTCTGATATGGAAAAAGAGCCCGCTTTCAAAAGAAGAAACATTAAACTTGATTCAGTACCACATTCAAGTGAGTCAAGTGTTTCAAGATATACATTAAGCAACGAAGAAGATAAGAAAACAGAATTGCGTCAGAACAATTCTTTTCTTCACGACAATGTTGATTAATAAAAATCTCGTGTAAGCCGTTTTAACATGCGGCCCAAAATAGTTTCCATGTTAAGTTTCGTTTTGTTCCA
>JAYUWA010000016.1:0-7992 GCA_043753795.1 Bacteroidota bacterium
TATAATCATCGGTAATATCGTATTCGATCAGGTTGTGATAAGTTTCAGGTAATTGCATCTTCAAAAAATGCTGACGACTTTTTGTAATATCACGACGGACTATTTTTTCGAGTCGTTTTTTTTCAAGGAATAATTTTGCTACATCTTTATTGGAAGCATAAGAAGGGTGAATTCCGACTTCACAATAATCTGCGATCTGTTTTATCAGCGATTGAAATTTTTTCCTGCTTCCGGAAACATTTTTATCATTCTCGGCATAATCGCCAAGGAGAAAAAAGTAGATCGAACTTATTTTATATTTATTCTGGATCTCAAATAAATGATCGTATGTAAAGTAAGGGTCTGGCTTTTTATTTAGGAGGACGGAAAGTCTTTCAATGACCTCAGAAAATTCAAATTTGCTCAATGACCGCATCAAAGCACCGGTTGTCCGTAAAATTCCCTTCTCTTTAAAAGCCCAGGCATTGTCAATGTCTATTGTCGAAACAAATTGATAGCTCTGTTCTTTGAAATTTAATTTGGGAAATGCTTCTGACAAAATCTCGCGAACTTTTTTTGCATAAATATTTACGATCGGTTTATGTAAAAAACCTTTTTGAAATGCCATGCTCTGCGAAGCATCAAATCGGTCATGCTTGTCTTTTGTGAAAGGCAGATATTCTTCATACCTGCTAACCATATAAAATGCTGCAGCAAAAGGATCGAATGGCAGAACATATTTAGGATGTGTTGCAAAAAAAGCTTTCGTATCCTGCCAGTCGAGTACTGATAAATCCTGCTGCTTGATTTTTTTTTCGAACAAAAATTGTGTGGCAAAAAAAAATAGTTCCTCTCCAAATTGCTTTTCGCTGTAATTAAATTTAGGCCCTGTGTAAAATATGAATTTATCTACGTCGTGTGTAATGTCATATTCAATGCCTACCAGATCGGTCAGCATCAAATCAAAAATATACCTCAATCGAGGGGTGGTAGATGTCGTATAAACTAAGACCAACGGAGAATTTAAATGTTGGGCTAAGGTATGAAAATGTTTTCTCAATAAAAGTTTTAACTTGTATGCTTGAATATTCAACACTAAGATCACTAAAATTTAGCACAAAAAACACATGATAATGCTTAACCTAATCGCGTGTTCTTGTGCTAAATTTTAGTGATCTTAGTGTTGTATTTTTTACACCCTGCATTTTCAAATTACCCCTTCATCCGCAAAACTATAATATCCATTCTGAGTAATTATAACATGATCCAATACAGAGATCTCTAAAACCTTCCCGGCTTCAACAATGTTTTTGGTCAATTGTATATCTGCCGTACTTGGTTGGGTATTGCCGGAAGGATGGTTATGACAAAGAATGATCGATAACGCTTTCTGATCAAGAGCTGCTTTAAAGATCATTCTTGGATCGGCAACTGTTCCACTCATACCGCCGGCGCTGATCTGTTGCTTGCTAATGATCCTGTTAGCACGATTGAGAAAAAGCACCCAGAATTCTTCGTGTAACAGATCGCCAAGCAGCGGCTGGAAAATATCGACTGCATCTTTGCTGCCTGTTACCTGAACTGTCTTTATATCCTGCACTTCTTTTCTTCGTTTGCCTAGTTCCAGCGCTGCGAGAATAGTTATCGCCTTGGCCTTGCCAATGCCTTTGAGGCGCATAAGTTCCTGCACATTCAAACGACTCAGTTTATTCAGATTGTTATCGCATTCCTGAAGAATTTTTCTCGCGAGTTCAACTGCGCTTTCATTCTGATTTCCGGTTGAAATGAGAATGGCAATTAATTCAGCATCAGTGAGGGTATGACGACCCTTGAGCATTAATTTTTCCCTCGGACGATCTTCTTCAGACCACGATTTTATACTTAGATGGTTTTCCATCTTGCAAGAAAAGAAGTAATAAAGAATTCTGCATCCAATAAAAGCGGAGAAGTGTTGTAAACTTTTTCGCACAAAAAAAGGGACTCGAATAAGTCCCTTCTTTTTTACTATGAAAACCGATTATTTTAAATGCGTTAAGTGTATAGCTAACTCACTTTTTAAGTTAGAAGCTTTGTTCTTGTGGATAACACTTTTTTTGGCAAGACGGTCAAGCATGGAAGCAAGTTTCGGAAGTTGCGCTGTAGCATCTGTCTTACTTGTTACTGCACGGAAATTTTTAATCGCATTACGAAGAGTTTTAGCTTGATAACGGTTTGTATCTCTTTTAGCTTCGTTACTGCGGATGCGTTTGATTGACGATTTATGATTTGCCATTGTAAATTTGGTTTCTTTTAAGTTCTTATCAGCTAGACGTATTTCGCTGACCCGTATTCATTTTTGGGGATGCAAATATACGTAAACAGATGAATAATGCAATATTTATCAAGATGTTTTTGCGAGAAAACCTGATTTCGTAAAGTGTTGAAAAACAGTATTATATGCAAAAAGTCATTGATTTTAATTGGTAACACGGTGCAAATAATTGCTACTTTTGTGACCTCACAATTATGAAAGAACTCTCAAAAAACTCAATTATCGGCGTTATTGGTGCCGGAACTATGGGTGCAGGAATTGCTCAGGTTGCCGCCACTTCAGGTCATTCTACAATACTTCTCGATACAAATCATACCGTACTAAAGAAGGCAGAGGATTCCCTGAAGGCGACTTTTGTTAAACTTGTTGAAAAAGGAAAGTATACAACTGAGCAGGCATCTGAAATAATCAGAAGAATAAAATTTTCATCTGCTTTGATGGATTTCGGAAAGTGTGAGCTGATTATTGAAGCAATTGTTGAAGATCTTGAAGTCAAACAAAGTGTCTTCGCTGAAATCGAATCAATCGTTTCTGAAGATTGCATTATCGCTTCAAATACTTCTTCGCTTTCTATAACTTCAATTGCTGCTGCTTGTAAACAACCGCAAAGAATAATAGGAATTCATTTTTTCAATCCTGCACCGTTGATGCCTTTGGTTGAAGTAATTCCAGGGATCACAACAGATGAATTGCTTGCAGAGAAGATTAAAACATTTTTATCAGGGTGGAAAAAAACGATTGTCATTGCGAAAGATACTCCCGGATTTATTGTGAATCGTCTTGCTCGTTCATATTATGGGGAATCTATCCGCATCTACGAAGAAGGTTGGGAAGGAATTCCTTCAGGTCCTAATGGATTTGCAACAATTGATTGGGCGTTGAAAGAAGTCGGTGGATTTAAAATGGGACCCTTCGAATTAATGGACCTCATCGGAAATGATATCAATTACAAAGTAACAGAAACTGTGTGGACACAATTCTTTTACGATGCAAGATACAAGCCATCTCTTACTCAGAAAAGATTATTCGAAGCAAAACGATTCGGAAAAAAATCCGGCGCGGGATATTATGATTATGCAGAAACTGCTATCAAGCCAGAGGCAACTATGGATAAGGTTTTAGCAGAAAAGATCTTCATGCGTGTGATCTCTATGCTTATCAATGAATCGGTTGATGCACTTTATTTAAAAGTTGCAAGTCGTGACGACCTTGACTCTGCTGTAAAGAATGGCGTAAATTATCCGAAAGGATTGTTACAATGGTGCGATGAGATAGGTGCCGAAAAGGTTTTGAATGCACTTGTGATTTTGCATCAGACTTATCTCGAAGAGAGATATCGTCCATCAGTTTTACTTCGTAAAATAGTTGCTGAGAAAAAGAAATTTTATTCCGAATGAATAAATGCTCCTGGAGCTCTAATAAATAGTATGGCAGATTTCAAATCAACAATAGACAATGCATTTGCTTTTCAAGGTGATTCCATTTTGATTGGGACTGCCATGTTAAATAAAGAAGCAGTAGTAAATACACATGTCAAGTGGCCGCTCAATATGGTGAGCAGACATGGACTCATTGCCGGTGCTACCGGAACAGGTAAAACAAAAACGATCCAGCATCTTGCCGAATCTCTTTCTGAAAAGGGAGTGAGCGTTTTGGTGATGGACATTAAAGGTGATCTAAGTGGTGTCGCAAGACCCGGTACTGATAATCCGAAGATCGCTGAACGTGTTGCCAAGATCGGTATTGAGTGGAAGCCTAAACAATATCCTGTTGAATTGATGTCGATCTCTGCTGAAAAAGGTCTTCGCCTTCGTGCAACAGTTTCTGAATTCGGTCCATTACTACTTTCAAAAATTCTAGAGCTCAACGACAATCAACAAGGTGCTGTCACAATTGTTTTCAAATTTTGTGATGATCATCAAATGCCTTTGCTCGATATAAAGGATTTCCGGGAAGTATTACGTTATGTAACCAGCGAAGGTAAGGAAAACATAAAAGAGTACGGATCGATCAGTCCGGCAACTGCAGGAGTCATCATGCGCAAATTACTCGAACTAGATCAACAAGGGGGTAGTCAGTTTTTCGGAGAGAAATCATTTGAAGTAAATGATTTGTTGCGAAAGGATTCTAATGGTCATGGTTACATCAATATCATCAGACTTTGTGATATTCAGGATAAGCCGAAATTGTTTTCGACATTCATGCTTTGTCTCCTCGCTGAGATCTACAAAACATTTCCGGAAATGGGTGATAAAGCCGCTCCGAAAATTGCAATCTTCATCGATGAAGCACATCTGATCTTTAATGATGCAACTGATGCATTGATGGATCAGCTTGAACAAGTGATCCGCCTGATCCGTTCGAAAGGTGTAGGAATTTATTTCTGTACTCAAGTTCCCGGCGATATTCCTGAATCAGTGTTAAGTCAGTTGGGTTCTAAATTCCAGCATGCTATGCGTGCTTTCACAGCTAAGGACAGAAAAGATATTAAGCTAGTTGCGCAAAATTATCCGGAGACAGAATTTTATAAAACGGATTCACTCATTACAGAAATGGGAATTGGTGAAGCGATGATCTCTGTTCTCAATGAAAAAGGAATTCCTGCACCATTGGTCCATACTTTATTGGCACCACCATTCACCCGAATGGATATTCTGTCTCCTGAAGAGCAAAATGAAATTGTAAGCAATTCAAATATTGCACGTTCTTATAATGAAGTCATTGACAGAAGCAGTGCCTATGAAATGCTGACGAAGAAAATTCAACCTGAATCAGCACCGCCTTTGCAAACCACTTCTAAAGAAAAAGAAAAAGAAGATGATGGTGGATTGGATATCAGTGGAAGAATAGCCGCTGTTTCAAAAAATCCTGTTGTGAAACAAGTGGCGCGTGAATTGACCCGTGGACTACTCGGAATGTTATTCGGAACAAAACGCAGATAAGTAATGAACGAAGAATCACTCGCAAATAAAGTTGTTTCAAAAATGTTCAACCACGATGGTTTCAGCCAGTGGTTAGGAATCGAACGACTACATGTCAGCGAAGGAAATTGCACATTGAGAATGACAGTCAGAAATGATATGCTGAACGGATTCAAGATCGCTCACGGCGGAATTACATATTCACTAGCTGACAGCGCACTTGCATTTGCATCTAACAGTCATGGACGAATGTCAGTTTCGGTAGAGACAAGTATCTCACATACAAAATCTGTAAAGGAAGGTGATGTGATCACAGCCGTTGCAGAACAACTTTCATTAACAGATAAGATCGGAGTTTATTCAGTAACAATAAAAAATCAAATGGATGAAACGGTGGCTTTGTTTAAGGGAACTGTTTATCGGACTCCTAAGCAATGGGATGTTTAAACACTAAGACCACTAAGTTCACAATAAGCCCACTAAGTTTTCCGTGTTCTTATTGTGATCTTAGTGATCTTAGTGTTAAAATTTTAGTTTACTAACGAACAAATCAGAAGAAATAATTAGAATATTATAATGACAAATGCCTATATAATCGATTACATCCGCACCCCCATCGGTAGCTTCGCCGGCACATTAGCCGCAATTCGTACCGATGATCTTGCCGTAATCGTTCTCAAAGAAATAATTAAACGAAATCCGAATGTCGATTTCACTCAAGTTGGTGATGTCATTCTTGGCTGTGCAAATCAGTCCGGTGAAGACAACAGAAACGTTGCCCGAATGGCTTCATTGATGGCAGGATTGCCGATCAATGTTCCGGGAGAAACAGTCAACCGACTTTGCGCTTCCGGATTATCTGCAACTGTTGCCGGCGCACGGGCCATTATGGTTGGTGACGCTGAAATGATAATTACCGGTGGCGTTGAAAACATGACGCGCGGTCCTTGGGTAATGTCGAAGACGAGTACACCTTATGGTCGCGATGCACAATTGTTCGACAGTAGTTTTGGATGGAGATTCATCAATCCGAAAATGAAAGAACAATTCGGTGTTGATGCTATGGGTGAAACCGCAGAGAATCTTGTCGACCGTGATTCAATCTCACGTGTTGATCAGGATAAATTCAGTTTCAACAGTCAGCAAAAAGCAAAAGCCGCACAGGAACGCGGAAGGTTCGCAAAAGAAATTGTACCGGTAGAAATTCCACAGAAGAAAGGTGAAATGAAATTATTCGAGAAAGACGAATTCATGAAACCTGAAACTACTATCGAAGGACTTTCAAAATTAAAACCATCATTCAGAAAAGAAGGAACAGTTACTGCAGGAAATGCTGCCGGATTGAATGACGGTGCTGCTGCACTTTTACTTGCATCAGAAGCTGCTGTAAAAAAATACAATCTTAAGCCTCTTGCAAAGATCGTTTCGATGGGAGCAATAGGAGTTGAGCCGCGCATCATGGGAATAGGTCCTGTAGAAGCAGCGAACATTGCATTGAAACGCGCCGGAATTGCATGGAGCGATGTTGACATCATCGAATTGAATGAAGCCTTTGCAGCGCAATCACTTGCTGTGATTCGTTCATGGGGATTGAAAGACGATGACAAAAGAATCAATCCGAATGGTGGTGCGATTGCATTAGGTCATCCGCTTGGAATGAGTGGTGCGAGAATCATAGGTTCTGCCGCGCTTGAATTGCATGAACAAAACAAACGGTATGCACTTGCAACAATGTGTATTGGAGTAGGACAGGGCTATGCAGTTGTGATAGAAAAAGTATAAAGAAATTTCAATGGCAAATATTTTTGAATTCAATGGTTACAAACCTGTCGTTCACGAGTCATCGTTCATTCATCCGAATGCAACGGTGACCGGCAATGTGATCATCGGAAAAAATGTATACATCGGTCCGGGCGCTGCTATTCGTGGTGACTGGGGCGAAATAATTATCAGCGATGGTTGTAATGTTCAGGAGAATTGTACGATCCACATGTTTCCCGGAGTAACTGTTCTGTTAAAAGAAAATGCACACATAGGACATGGCGCCATCATTCACGGCGGTACGATAGGAAAAAATGTACTCGTTGGAATGAATGCTGTTGTGATGGACAATGTAATCGTAGGCGACAACTGTATCATCGGTGCCTTGTGTTTTGTTCCCGATGGAATGGAAATTCCTGAAAGAAAGATCGTAGTCGGAAATCCCGCTAAGATCATCAAAGACGTCAGCGACGAAATGATCGAATGGAAAACCAAAGGCACGAAATTATATCAGGATCTACCGGCAGAGTTATACGCCACATTAAAGCCGTGTGAACCGTTGCGCGAAGTTCCTAAGGACCGACCGAAGCAGCAGGACATTTTTTCTACCTGGAAGAAGAACGGATAATCTTTAACGAATAGTGAATAGTGAAAAGTGAATAGTAAAAAGTAAAAAGTAAAAAGTAAAAAGTGAAAAGTGAAAAGTGAAAAGTGAAAAGTGAAAAGAGGATGTCCCGGGAAATTCGATTCGTCTGTTGAAATAAAATATGCAAGTGAAAATGTAAGTTGTGCTATCTACTACTTACCAATTACTACCTACCAAAAAAAATGTGCGGAAGATACGTCGTAGTCAGCAAAGTCGAAGTGATCGAAAAACGGTTCAACGTTTCCGTTCCGGAGTTGCCATTAAATATTTTGCCGTCATTTAATGTTGGTCCAGGAGCGATGGCGCCGGTGATCACAAATGACCAGCCGACAAAAGTTCAGTTTTTTCAGTTTGGTCTGACTCCTTTCTGGGCG
>JAYUWA010000017.1:0-7984 GCA_043753795.1 Bacteroidota bacterium
GGTCATTGCAAATGGAGGATCTGGTACTTTGAATTATACCTGGTCGCCATCAGGTGGAAATACTTCTACTGCAACAAATTTGACAGCCGGAAATTATTCAGTCACAATCAGCGATGCCGGTGGCTGCGTTTCAACTGCAACGATACAAGTTACAGAACCTGCAGCAATTAATTTAGCGACGAATGTTACTCCATCTGCTTGCGGCACTGCGAATGGAAGTGCAACAGTGGTTGCAACTGGTGGAACTGGACCGTATCAATACACGTGGAGTCCTTCCGGTGGAAGTTCGTCAACAGCGAATAATCTGGCAGCAGGAAATTATACAGTCACTGTAATTGATGGCGGAAATTGTATTTCAACTGCAAGTGCATCTGTAGTAAATACAGGTGGCCCGACATTAACAGTAAATAATACCGGCGATGTAAGTTGTTTCGGCGGTACTGATGGCAATGCAAGTGTGAATGCGTCGGGTGGAAATGGACCGTATACCTATTTATGGTCGCCTTATGGTGGAACTGCAGCATCTGCATCCAATCTTGGATCAGGAAATTTCACAGTTACAACGATAGATGTAAACGGCTGTGCAACTGCAATCAGTATGACGATTAATGAACCGGCTTCTGTTGGAAGTATTACAGCTTCCACTCCATCTGCCTGCGGAAATCCTACCGGAACTGCATCAGTGATTGGAACTGGTGGTGTTGGTGATTACACTTATTCATGGACAGGCTATGCAACTACCGATTCAACTTTGTATAATCTGACAAATGGAAATTATGATGTCCTGATCACTGATCTGAATGGCTGTACTTCCACTGCAACAATAAATGTTGGAATCAGCAGTGGTGCAAATGTAATATTTCAATCCTCGACTGACGTATCATGTGATGGCGGTTCTGATGGTAGTGCAATTGTATCTGCCAGTGGCGGATCTGCACCGTTTTCTTATTCATGGTCACCTTATGGCGGAACGAATGCTAATGCTACGGGATTAGCAGCAGGTAATTATTTTGTTACCATTAGTGATGCTAACAATTGTTCATCCACAGTTAATGTCATTATCAATGATGGAGCAATTCTCGTTCTTCAAACTGCAAGTACTCCGGCATCCTGTAATGGCGGATTAGATGGTAGCGCTAGTGTAGTTGTGAATGGTGGTGCAATTCCTTATAGCTATCAATGGATCGGTTCTGCAAGCACAACATCAATTGCAAATAACCTCGGCATAGGAAATTATACAGTGACAGTTACTGATGCAAACGGTTGTGCAGAAGCAGAAGTTGCAACAGTAAATTCTGCAACAGCTATTGCATTGAATCCTGTTTCGACTGATTTGACCTGTAATGGCGATCTTTCTGGAACTGCTTCAGTCAGTCCTGTTGGTGGTACTCCACCCTATTCATATCAGTGGACAGGTAATGTTTCATCTACCGATTTTGCTGCAAATTTATCCGCCGGAATGTATACTGTTACGGTAACAGACATCAACGGTTGTGCGGCGATTACTAATTTCAATATAATCGAACCTGCGGCTGTTGTAATGAGTGTCTCTCCCGCAGCGACTTTGTGTATCGGACAGAATATTGAAATCGGCGCAACAGTTACCGGCGGAACTACTCCATATTTGTATACCTGGTCCAACGGTGCAAATTCAGATTCCATTTCGGTGAGCCCTGGTTCTGCTACGCTATATTCTGTTTCAGTAACTGATGCAAGCGGATGTACTGCTGCTACACAGAGCATAAACGTAAGTGTTAATCCGCCATTAAATATTAATGCAAATGCACCGGCTACAATTTGTGAAGGAGATTCAGTGAATTTATCATCGCTGGCTACAGGAGGAAACGGAAATTATTCCTATTCATGGAACAATGGCGAGTTCATTACATCAAATGCTGTTGCATATCCAACCACTGATATTTCATACACTGTTGTTGTAACTGATAACTGCGGTACGCCTTCAGCAAGTGCACAGGTAAATATTATTGTAAGTCCGGCACCGGTTGTTGATTTCGGTCCTGGAAATCTTCGCGGATGTTCGCCATTCGCAGTAAACTTTGAAGATCTTTCAACTACTCTAACCGGCTCAATGTATTTATGGAATTTCGGCGATGGTAATGCATCATCTCTTGAAAACCCGGAGCATATTTTTACTGAGGCTGGCAATTACGATGTATCATTAGTTGTTACCAATTCGTTCGGTTGTACAAGTTCATTGCTCGTCGATAACATGATCAATGTGTATGCATCTCCTATTGCGGCATTCATTTCACAACCAACTACGACCACAACTCTTGAACCGGACATTCATTTTACAAACAATTCAGTTGGCGCTGATCAGTACATCTGGAATTTCGGAGATGGTTCACCACTTGGTTATGATGAAGAACCTTTGCATACTTATAACGATACCGGTATTTTTGAAATTACTCTTATCACGATCAGTAATGAAGGATGTGTTGATACAATAAAAGGTTATGTAGAAGTCGGCAGTGACATTACAATTTATATTCCGAATGCTTTTACCCCAAACGACGATGCTATCAATGATTATTTCAATGCATACGGAATCGGTTGGACAGATTACAATCTTTACATTCTCGATCGCTGGGGATTGAATATTTATCATTCATCCAATCCTGAAAAGCCATGGGACGGTAAACATCAATCGAATGGTGGAGAATGCCAGGCCGATGTTTATGTTTACAAAATTCAGGTGTATGATACGAAAGGGAAGTTGCATTCGTTTGTGGGGCATGTTTCGTTGGTGAGGTAGATTGGTGATTAACCAGAGCGTTTTTTAGTTTCCCGGACGAAGTCTAGGCCCGAAGTATTGAAAGTGTATTTCTTAATATCAAGACTTCGTCCTGCAAGATGGTATTTAGAAACATGAAAAAATATTGCGCGGAAACAAACGAAACATTTGATGCAAGAAAATGTTCATTCGATGCAATAAATTGTTCATGCGACATGCCTTAAAGCGCGTTCTAAATTTCCGCTCAACATTCCTTGCGTTTAGCGTGTTTACAATCCTATCTTTCAGAACGCTGCTCTTCTTGGTAGCAAACACACGATCCGGAAAGTAATCAACTCCTCGATTTTTTAAAAAAATGTCCTAGGAACAAGGCCGCAGGACGAAGTCTTGATATTAAGAAATACACTTTAAATACTTCGTGCACAGACTTCGTCCGGGAAGTTAAAAATGTTCCTCTATTAGTATGTTAGTTCAATTGCCAGACCCCAAATCATCACTTACCAATTTTTCTTAATTTGAAAGGGGCTACAACTAATTTTTTAAAACACAAAACCAATTGGTTTTTGTCACAAGAGCACAAGTTGTATCGATTTCAATTTAAACTTATGTTCTTGTGATAAAAACTTAGCAAACTTGTGTTAAAAATTTTAAGCAATAAATAAATGGTAATGGTTCCGATTAAAAAAGCTAAAGGGTTTAAAATGTTCCAATACTCGCAACACCTTAAACCCCTTAAACAATTTAAACTCTTTAAACTTCCGAAGGAAATTAATTTCCCAATTCCGACATAAACTTAATCCGCATCAACCGAACATCTTCCAGCGTATAATCATTTTCGCCCAAAGCTTTCAAGCCTACTTCGGCTGAATCTGTTTCGGCAGTTTTGAAATAATCAAAGACTTCTCCCTGACGTTCTTCATCGATGATCTCGTTTATGAAATAATTGATGTCGATGCGAGTGCCGGAACCGACGATGCTTTCGATCTCTGTTAAGAGTTCAGCCATTTTTAGGCCTTTGGCTTTGCAAATATCATTGAGCGAAATTTTTCGGTCGATGTTCTGGATCAGGTAAACTTTCAATACGCTTTTGTTCACGATTGATTTTACTACCAGGTCCATCGGACGATCGATATCGTTTTCTTCTACATACTTTTCAATCAACTCGAGAAATGGTTTTCCGAATTTCACAGCTTTTCCTGTTCCAACTCCGGTGATGTTCTTCATCTCATCCATTGTGATGGGATACTGAATTGCCATCTCTTCCAATGATGGATCCTGGAAAACTACGAACGGTGGAACATTTCTTTGCTTAGCGATCTTTTTACGAAGGTCTTTCAGCGCTGCGAATAATTCAGGATCTGCTGCTGCTGTGCCGCCGCCACCAAATTCGTCATCATCATCGCTTTCTGTATTCTCATAGTCATTGTCTTCAACAACCATGATCTTCCTCGGGTTCTTTAAAAACTCTTTACCCGAATCAGTTACTTTGAGTGTACCGTATGTTTCAATGTCTTTCGACAAAAAGCCGGCTAATATAGACTGACGGACAATTGCTGTCCAGAAACGTTTACTTTTTTCATCCCCATCGCCAAAGATCTCAAGTTCATCATGCTGATGTAACTTGATTGCATTTTCAGCATTCCCTGTAATAAGATTAACGATGTGTTCCATTGCAAATTTTTCTTTTACTGCCAAAACAGCTTCAAGAACCAAAGCAACTTCTTCTTTTCCGTCAAAATTTTTCTTAGGATTGTTGCAGTTGTCACATTCACCGCAGTTGTCTTCAGTATAAAATTCACCGAAATAACTTAACAATACTCTGCGACGACAAACAGAAGTTTCAGCATAGCCGACAGTCTCCAGCAAAAGCTGTTTACCAACCTCCTGCTCTGCTACCGGTTTTCCTTTCATGAATTTTTCCAGCTTCTCAATATCTTTGTAGCTGTAGAACGTCACGCATCTTCCTTCACGTCCATCTCTTCCTGCACGACCGGTTTCTTGGTAATAACCTTCAAGACTTTTTGGAATATCGTGATGGATTACAAAACGAACATCCGGTTTGTCAATTCCCATTCCGAAAGCGATCGTGGCAACGATGACGTCGATCTCTTCCATCAGAAATTTATCTTGTGTATCAGCGCGAACAGATGCTTCCAGTCCTGCGTGATAAGGCAAAGCACGAACACCATTTACTGCCAATGTAGAAGCGATCTCTTCGACCTTCTTTCTGCTTAAGCAATAAACAATTCCCGATTTTCCCTGATGTTGACGAATGAATTTAATGATCTCTTTTGCTACATCCACCTTGGGACGAACTTCATAATTCAAATTGGCACGATTGAACGATGCTTTATAAACATCGGCATCCATCATTCCAAGATTTTTTTGAATATCGAGTTGAACTTTTGGTGTAGCAGTTGCCGTCAATGCAATGATCGGAACTTTACCAATAGCTTCAATGATCGGACGAAGTCGGCGATACTCAGGACGGAAGTCGTGACCCCATTCTGAAATACAATGCGCTTCATCGATTGCGAAAAAAGAAATATTCACTCCACGCATGAACTCTACGTTTTCATCTTTGGTAAGTGATTCAGGAGCTACGTATAATAACTTCGTCTTTCCTGATTTAAGATCTTTCTTAACTGTTGCTATCTCTGCTTTATTGAGAGATGAATTTAAAAAGTGAGCGACCCCTTCTTCGTTACTGAATCCACGCATTGCATCGACCTGATTTTTCATCAAGGCGATCAATGGAGACACAATAACAGCTGTCCCCTCCATAATTAACGCCGGCAACTGATAACACATCGACTTGCCACCACCGGTGGGCATGATCACGAATGTATCTCTGCCTGCTAATACTGATTGGATAATTGCTTCCTGCTCTCCCTTGAATTTGTCGAAGCCAAAGTACTTCTGCAAATAACTTTTCAAGGGTTTCTCTGCCACTAACATTACAATTGTTTGGTTTTTAAGGTAATATAATAAAATAAACTATTTATTTCCCGTGTTTATGGAATAAAAATAAATAATTTTGCCGAATAAGTAACTGAAAAACGTCTTAATCTTTAAAAAAGTTTATTCTATTGAAAAAATCATCACATATTAAGAAGCTGGCTATGAGCACGCTGGATATAGAAGCGGAGTCAATTAGCCATCTTAAAAAATTTATCAACGACCAGTTTGTCGATACAGTACGGTTTCTTACGTCAATCAAGGGAAGAATTGTTGTAACTGGTATTGGCAAAAGCGCCATAATCGCTCAGAAGATCGTAGCGACATTCAATTCTACAGGCTCGCCTTCTATCTTTATGCATGCAGCTGATGCCATTCACGGCGATCTGGGCATCATTCAAAAGAACGATGCAATCATTTGCATCTCAAAGTCAGGCGATACTCCCGAGATCAAGGTTTTGGTCCCTCTATTAAAAACCTGGGGAAATAAGTTGATTGCAATCGTTGGGAATACGGATTCTTATTTGGGAAAAAATTGCGACTATGTATTAAACACTTTTGTTGCAAAAGAAGCTTGTCCGAATAACCTCGCTCCGACAAGCAGTTCCGCCGCTCAACTTGCAATGGGCGATGCACTTGCTGTTTGTCTGCTCGATGAAAAAGGTTTTACAAGTAAAGACTTTGCTAAATATCATCCGGGTGGTGCTTTAGGAAAAAAACTTTACTTGAAAGTAAAAGACATTTATCCCGGAAATGCAGCTCCTAAAGTCAACATCAACGAAGATATTAGAAAAGTCATCGTAGAAATTTCTTCCAACCGTTTAGGTGCTGTTGCAGTTCTTAATAAAAGTAAACTCGCAGGAATTATTACCGATGGTGATATCAGAAGAATGTTGCTCGACAATAAAGAGATCACCGGAATTACAGCGAAGACCATCATGAATTCCAAACCTAAAGTCGCACACAAAGATGATATGGCTGTTGATGCTCTTCAAATGATGAAGCAGCATAACATTTCGCAATTGATTGTTGTTGATAAGGAGAAATATGTGGGGATGATACATCTTCATGATCTAATCCGTGAAGGCATACTTTAAATGAAGAATGAAGAATAAAGGTCTCGACTTACCCAGGATTTTCGTTTTTCATTTTTCATTAATTTTTGTTTGACAAGATCTACTTTATTCCTATTTACCACTTAACTAAAAAGGCTATCTTTACCGCCCAATGGCATTATTCTCAAATTCAACAAATCAAACCGGCGAGATGTCATTTTTAGGTCATCTTGAAGCGTTAAGGTGGCATATATTTCGTTCGGCTGTTGTAGTGATGTTGTTGGCAGTTGTGTTCTTTTTTTTCAAAGAGTTTCTTTTTGATGATGTATTGCTTGCACCAAAGCATCCTGAATTTCTTACTTACAGAGCTTTGTGTTCAATTTCTCATAGTATTGGACTGGGAGAAGATCTTTGTATTTCAGTAATGCCTTTTGAGTTGATCAGTACAGATCTTTCGGCACAATTTACAACGCACATGTGGGTTGCATTCATCTCCGGATTTGTGGTCAGCTTTCCTTATATTATCTGGGAACTCTGGCGTTTTATAAAGCCGGCGCTTACTACATCAGAAAGAAAATTTGCAAATGGAATTGTGTTTTATACTTCATTCCTTTTTTTAACAGGAATATTATTCGGCTATTATGTAATCACACCGATGACAGTAAATTTCCTGGGTAGCTATCAGGTAAGTACGCAAGTCAGCAATACGATCACACTCGATTCATTTATTTCAACAGTTACAACAATGACATTGATCGCCGGAATAGTATTTGAACTTCCAATGCTAGTCTATTTCCTTTCCCGCATTGGAGTATTGACACCAAAATTTATGCGCGAATACCGACGTCATGCTTCTGTGGTCATCTTGATTCTGTCGGCCGTTATCACTCCAACTTCCGATGTTACTACGTTAATGCTGGTTGCTATCCCACTCTATGTCCTTTACGAGATCAGTATATTTGTCAGCGCATATGTTCTCCGAGGAAAAAAAAATACAACTTAATTTAATAGGAAATGGAAAATCAAGTTCAGGAATTCAACAACTACCGTGAAAAAATGAATGAACGTATCTTATCCCAAGACAATCTTGTGCTTAAACGTTTATTCAATCTCGATACAAACACATATGCCGATGGAGCATTGAACGTGAAGACCAAAGAAATGCTTGGTTTAGTAGCTTCGATGGTTCTCCGCTGCGATGATTGTATAAAATATC
>JAYUWA010000018.1:0-2592 GCA_043753795.1 Bacteroidota bacterium
AATTCCTTTAGCCTACTAAATTTAACTACTCAATGAAGTATTTTCTACGTTGTATTACAGTTCTATTTTTACTTTTTGCAACCCAAATTTGTCTTGGGCAAAATAATTATTTTAATGATTCAGGTGATACTACAAATACCTATAAAATTAAGTTGCTTGACAACGCAATTTTTATCGGAACTATTATCGAGCAAGATTCGGGGACAATAATTATGAAAACGGCAGCACTGCCTAGAGTTGAAATACCTTTTAAACAAATCCTGTCAATTGAAAGAATTGACGCAATAAATGTAAAAGCCGGAGCATATTGGTTTCCTAATCCCAATGCAACACGGTACTTGTTCGGGGCTTCTGCTTTTTCATTGAAAAAAGGAGAAGGCTATTATCAGAACACTTATTTATTTCTCAACTCGTTTAATGTTGGTGTAACAGATAACATATCTGTAGGCGGCGGTCTTGAATTCATTTCTACTTTTGCAAGTCTTGCCGCTGGCAAATTTGATCCCATATTTTATGTTACTCCCAAAATCGGTTTTGAAATTTCGGAGAAAGTACATGCTGGGGCCGGATTGCTTTATGCCAGCACGCCTAGTTTTGGTTCCGGTAAACGAACCGGCTTTGGAATTGTTTATGGTATAGGCACCTATGGATCACAAGATAACAACGTAACCGGTGGATTGGGCTGGGGATATTCAGAATCACAACTAGCCAACAGCCCTTTTATCACGGTTTCTGCAATGAGTCGCTTTGCAAGAAAGTCAGCACTTGTAACAGAGAACTGGTTCATTCCTACAGGAAACGGATACTATAGCATATACTCTTATGGTATCCGATTTTTTGGTGAAAGCATCTCTGTTGATCTTGCATTCCTTGTCAATTCAGATATTGCCGAAGCAATAGCACTGGGTATTCCATACATCGATTTTGTAATTAAATTCTAAAGGTTCTGTACAATTTCCACATAGTGAAAAACTGCCTGTAAGTCTTATCAAAAAAATGATTAAATTCCGTCTTCTTTTACTCGAAACTGAATTCAAACTTAAATCAATCAAAAAGAAGTAGTAGCGTATATGCCCGAACAAATTATAATCAGAAAATACACTTCTTCCGACCAGAATAGCATTCTTGAAATGCTGCGACTGAATTCACCTGCCTATTTTGCTCCGGAAGAGAAAAGTGATCTGATCAATTATCTTGACAATCATTCAGAAAACTATTTTGTTGTAGAATATGGAAATGCAATTGTGTGCTGTGGTGGCTACAATTATTCCGATGAAAAAGATGTGATCCGTATTTCATGGGACATGGTCGATCCGCAATACCAAGGAATGGGTTTCGGCTCACGACTTACTGAATTCAGAATAGAATTGATTAAACAATTACCTAATGTAATACGGATCTCTGTCAGAACTTCGCAACTCGCCTATCAGTATTATGCACGATTTGGATTTGTGCTCGAGGAAGTGATCAAAGATTTCTGGGCTCCGGGGTTTGATATGTATAGAATGGAAATGAAATTATAACTCCTAAAAAATCTAAAATGAAAAACATAAATTCAATTGGGCTTGATACTAAAAAATCCAGTCAGCTCGCCGAAAAATTAAATATACTGTTGGCCAATTACTCAATATTCTATCAGAATTCCAGAGGCTATCATTGGAATATAAAAGGCGAGAAGTTTTTCGAGCTTCATATTAAATTTGAAGAATTGTACAATGATCTGCTTTTGAAAGTCGACGAAGTAGCTGAAAGAATTTTGACACTCGGACATTCACCTAAACACAGATATTCCGATTACATGGAAGTTTCCGAAATTCAGGAAAGTAAATTTGTTTCAGATGGCAAAGTGGCTGTAAAAAACATTCTGGATTCATTCAAGATCCTGATAACGCTGCAGCGGGAAATCTTAACCTTAGCTGCAGATACCAATGACGAGGGGACAAACGCATTGATGAGTGATTATATCCGGGCACAGGAGAAACTTGTATGGATGTATTCTGCTTATTTGAAAAATTAACATTGTCTATTATAAATCATGAAGAACATATATGCGCCAGAAAGTTGCTCAATTTATTTCCATACTCGGACATCCGTTTGTAACACTTCCGGCCTTTCTTCTTTATGTGCTCTTTGCGTATGAAAGTGTTTATAAAGCGATCATAACCTCAATAATTATTATCGGCGGCATGTTCATTCCAATGGCCATAAAAACTTATAGAGGTACAAAGCGTGGTGATTATACTAATCTCGATGTATCAAATCAGATGCAACGTCAAAAGTGGTATCGGACAGCAGTATTGTTATTGATATTGGTAATTGCACTTTTGTATTTCACTGATCAATCGAGGTCGATGCGTTTCAATACTGTGTATGCTTTTCTATTGTTGGTTACTGCTCAATTGGTGAACGTCTATATTAAAAGTTCGATGCATGTAGCATACAATGTTTTTCTCGCTTTTCTGATTCTTCCAATACATCCAAAATTGGCAATGGCATTCGCAGTTTTTGTAATATTAATTGCATGGTCAAGACTGGAATTAAAAAGGCACACCATGAAAGAAGTTGTATTAGGGACAATTATTGGATTAGCAT
>JAYUWA010000019.1:0-7946 GCA_043753795.1 Bacteroidota bacterium
ACGACCGGTTACATATACATCGCCACTTCCATCAACTACTAAACCTGACATTTCATGTTTTGCACCTGTTCTTGAAAATTCGGTAGCCCAAAGCAATTCTCCTGAGGGAGAATATTTTAGTGTAATAAAATGGTTACTTCCTGAAACCGTATCCGGCTCTGAATTTCCACCTATGATCAGATTTCCACTTGGATCCATAGTCATTGAAACTGGAATATCATCGAAGTATGCAGGAGAATTCCAAGTAGTATCGAACAAACGGTTTCCGTTAACATCATACTTCAAGAGCAGGATATCTAAATTTGAGTTCCCCCCATCTGAAGAACCTACAACAAATACATTCCCTGAGCCGTCCACAACGACTGAAATAGCCTCATCGTCACCGGCGTTTTTTCCGTTTTTGGTTCTTGTCCAAATAGTGTCGCCGTTAGCATCCATCTTTACTACTAAAAAGTCTCTGTAATTTTGGGAACGAATTGTATATCCGACAGCAATAAAATTTCCGGAACCATCAGAAATGATCGAATTATAACGATCAGAGTTATCTCCACTTCCGGCATAAAAAGACTCCCAGATCGGATTTATACTTTGAACAAAGGAATTACTGAATAATAAGATACTTAAAGTTAACAGGATTGATTTTAAATTTGGCATAGTTAAATTCGCGTTTAATAGGGTTATTTCGTTATGAATCACAAAGGTAAGAAGTTAAATCTTGCTTTTGCCATTATAAGGTAAAACGTTTTAACACGAAAACCCGTTTTTTGTTTAAAACTTAAGTATTCCTAAAGGTTACGCTTTATCCGATGTTAAAATTCCAACAAAATTCTGTTGAAAATTTGAAGATGAAATCAGTATCCTTTTTCGATAAAGGGTGGTTAAAGGATAACCTATGAAAACATTAAATCGCACAGAAGTAGATGCATTGATCAGATTACTTGATGATTCTGATCAAGAGATATATAATCACATTCAAACCCGTCTTGTAGATTACGGAAAAGAAGTTATTCCGATCCTTGAAAATGCCTGGAGCAGTTCAATGGATGCTATTATGCAGGAAAGAATAGAAAATGTAATTCATAAGATCCAGTTCGATGATCTGAAGCATGAACTACATGTTTGGGCGCATTCCGGTTCGCATGATCTAATTAAAGGTGCGATTCTTCTTGCTCGGTACCAATATCCGGAACTTCAGGAGGAACAAATCCAGAAACAACTTGACAAAGTTCGGAAAGATGCATGGCTGGAAATGAATGACAACTTGACTGCGCTTGAACAAGTAAAGGTATTGAATAAGATCTTTTTTGAAATTCACGGTTACTCAGGTAATACGCAGAATTACCACGCCCCTCAGAATAGTTTTATCAATATCGCTCTTGAAACAAAAAAAGGAAATCCTTTGATGTTGTCTCTACTCTATCTTGAGATTGCCCGTTCTGCCGGTATTCCGATTTATGGCGTCAACTTACCTGAGCATTTTATACTTTGCTACAAAGATGAATTGAATGATCCGGTTTCAATTGACGATCATTCAAAAATTTTGTTTTACATAAATCCATTCAGTAAAGGCGACATCTTTAATAAGAAAGAGATTGATAATTTTCTGGTACAATTAAAGATCCCTCAGGAAAAAAGTTTTTATGAACCTTGCTCCAACCGTGACATGATTCAGCGTCTGATCCGTAATCTGATGAACTCCTATCACAAACTTGGTTTTATGGACAAAGTGGAAGAATTAACTTTGTTAATGAGAGCAGTGATTTGAGATTCGATACAAGTTTAAAAAGTTTAAGGGGTTTAAGGTGTTTCGAAAGTCCCCTTAAACCCCTTAAACTTTTTAAACTAATCATTCTATTCCCGATTAGAGCTAAACTGAATATCATACAACTCCTTATAAAGCCCTTCCTGCTTGAGTAGTTCCTGGTGATTGCCTTGTTCTATTACTTTTCCGTGATCGAGAACAATTATTTTGTCTGCATTTTGAATTGTTGCTAAGCGGTGAGCAATTACGATTGATGTCCTGTTTCTTGTTAAAGTCGTTGTCGCTTTTTGAATTAGCTCCTCACTCTCGCTATCAATTGAAGAAGTTGCTTCGTCGAGGATCAATATCGACGGATTGAAAACATAGGCTCGGATAAAGGAAATCAATTGCCTTTGTCCGACTGACAACATTGCGCCTCTTTCCATGACATTGAAATCATATTCTCCGGGAAGACGTTTAATAAATAGATCTGCGCCCACTGCTTCTGATGCTGCAATAACTTTCTGTTTGGTGATTGAAGAATCATTTAACGTAATATTATTGGTAATCGAATCAGAGAACAGAAATACATCCTGAAGTACAACTGCAATTTTTTTCCTTAATTCAGGCAATTGGAAATCGCGGATGTCGGTATCATCGATCAGAATTTTTCCCTTCTGAAATTCGTACATTCTGCTTACCAGATTTATGATGGACGATTTTCCGGCACCTGTTGCACCTATCAGTGCCAATGTTTCACCTGACTTTATTTCAAAACTGACATCCTTCAGAATCCATTCCGTTTCATCGGGATTTGGTGAATCGTTATATGCAAACCAGACATTTTCAAAACGGATATTCCCTTTGACTTCTTTTATAACAGTTCCGGTATCCGTTATGAATTCATTTGTATCCATTACTTTCATTACTCTTTCACTGCTGACCATACCCATTTGAAGAGTATTGAATTTATCGGCCAGTTCCCGTATCGGACGGAAAAGTAAGTTGATGTACATGATAAAGGCCATGATGTTTCCCAGTGAGACATCATGATTGATCACACCACTCGATCCCCACCAGATCAATAGTCCGAGTGAGGTGGTTGACAGTAACTCCACAACAGGAAAAAAAATACTGTAATACCATACCGACCGAATGTTCGCTTTCATATGATCCTTATTGATCTTTTTGAAACGATTCAGTTCTTCTTCTTCACGGTTGAAGATCTGTACTACACTTATGCCGGTAATATGCTCCTGAACAAATGTATTCAATGCAGCAACCTGATTCCTGACTTCGCGAAATGTTTTGTTAATTCCGTATTGAAAAATCCTTGTCGCAATCATCAGAACCGGAATTGTGCTCAAGCTGATCAAAGCCAGTCTCCAGTCGATATAAAACATTGCCAAAACGATAAGCAGCAGCATTAAGAGATCACCGATGATAACGATCAATCCTTCACTGAATATATCAGCAATTGTCTCCAAATCACTTACAGTTCTAGTAACAAGTGTTCCTATTGGAGTATGGTCAAAAAATTTCAGTCTCAGCAATGAAATATGTCGAAAAAGTTTTACCCGAAGATCTTTCACCACCGATTGTCCGAGCCAGTTGGTCAGATATGTATGGATGTATTGAATGACTGTTTGAAAAAGTAAAAGTCCGATCATCAGTAACATCATAAAGCCAAGTCCTTCGGCATCTAAATGGATGATGTAAGTATCGACTGTATGCTGAATCAGATATGGGCGAAGAATTGCTACAAAGGCAAGTACCAGTGTAAGTGCAACACTGAGATAAAATTTCTTCTTATACGGCTTTGTGAATTCGAAGATCCGGCGAAGGATCTTCATATCGAGAGCTTTCCCGACAACAGTTTCTTTTGACATTATTCTACAGAAAAAGGATATTCGACTTTTGTTAAAAATAATCCATGTGCCGGCACAGAAACCCCTGCTTCACTTCTGCTTTTACTTTCCAGGATCTTCCGGAATTGATCTTCGTTAAGATTTTTTTCAGCAGACATGATCAGAGTACCTACTATTGCCCGGACCATATTTCTTAAAAAACGATCTGCCTGTATAGTGAAAATCTTATGCCCGTTTTTTCCGGTAGTCCACTCTGCATGCATGATCTTACAGTTATTCGTAAAGGTCTGAGTATTGGATTTACTGAAGCTTGTGAAATCATTGTATTCTTTGAGTAGAGGAACGAATTGATTAAGCTGTTCGATTTCGGGGCAATTAAGATTATACCAGGCCTTTCCAATACAGAATGGATCTTTGCGATTGATAATATGATATTCATACGTTCGGCTTTTCGCAGTGAATCGAGCATGATGATCATTTTCTACTTTGAAAATTGCTTCTACAGCAATTTCAAATGGCAGCAGGGCATTCAACTTATGTTGTAAAGCAGCAAGATCTTTTATTTCTTCTGAATCAAAATGAGCATAAAATTTTTTTGCATGCACGCCTGTATCTGTTCTTCCGCAACCGATTGTTTCAATTGGATTTCGAAACAATGTCTTTAAGGCTTCGTTTAATTCTCCTTGCACAGAATTTGCATTTTTCTGAATCTGCCAACCATGAAATTTAGTGCCATCAAAAGATAACTTCATAAAATATCTGTGTATAACTGATGAAGTCATAGATACTAGCGCGGATATTCTATCCGGATGTGATAAATTGACATTAACATTTTTTTAAACAACTTTTTTATCTCGCTGATATCTTTCAAAGTTATTGGAGCGTTGTCAAATTGCTTTTGAGTGATCTGATTATCGATGATAGAATCGACAAGGTTACTGATAGATTCTGCATCAGCATTTTTCAGACTTCTGGATGCTGCTTCAACAGAATCAGCCATCATCAATACTGCTGTTTCCCTGGAAAATGGTAATGGACCGGGATAACGGAATAGTATTTCATCAGGGACCATTTCCGGAAAATTTTTCAGGAATGATTGATAGAAATATTGCAAGCGGACAGTTCCGTGATGAGTTCTGATAAAATCGATGATCTGTTCAGGGAGTTTATGTTTTCTCGCTTTCTCAATTCCACGAATTACATGACTTTTAATTATCCTTGCACTTTCTTCAAATGAAAGATCGTCGTGTGGATTTGTGTGTGTATTTTGATTCTCTATAAAATACATAGGCATATCCGTTTTGCCAATATCGTGGTACATAGCTCCTGCACGAATCAGCAGCGGATTTCCGCCTATGTGAAAGATTGCAGCTTCAGCTAAATTGGCAACTTGCAAACTATGTTGGAATGATCCCGGAGCCTTCATTGAAAGTTCTCGCATTAATGGTGCATTTGAATCCGATAATTCCATCAGCGAAACATCGGAAAGAAATCCGAAGGCCTTTTCGAAAATGAATATCAACGGAAATGCAAATAAAGTGATCACGGCATTTCCTAAAAACCATTTCAGGTTCATCCATTCAATACTTTGGAAATTCGCTTCATGTAATATTGATACACCAACAAATGAAATTGTATAGGAAAGAAAAACCATCAGCACAGTTATAAAGAACTGAACCCTTCGGCTCATATTCAGAATTGTAAAGATAGATACCATTCCGGCGATAGTCTGAATAAACATAAACTCGAATCCGCTTGGAGCTTCAAATCCAATTATAAGCAATGTAACGATATGTGTAAATAAAGCAGTGCGTGTATCAAAGAAGGCCCTTACAATGATAGGAAGAATACATACCGGAACGAGATACATATCGAAAAGATTGATCTTCCTCGCCCAAAGGAAAATGTATGTGACCATAACGATCAATAACATTAACAAGAGAACTTTGCGGTTATCGTCAAAAATATCTTTTCTGAAAAGAAAGAGAAACATCACCAGCATCATCATAGCAAGTGATACAAGAATAAAATGACCCATCAACATCATCCACCTGGCACTGTTGCTGAATTCCTGATTTTTCATTTCAGTTTTTAGAGATTCCAGTTTCTGATAACGGTGATCGTCGATGATCTCTCCTTTTAAAATGACTACTTCATCCTTCTGAACCAATCCATGCGAAAGACTTATTTTATCAATAAGCTGCTTTGTCCATTGTCGGGTTGCCTGATCATCGTAAAGTATATTATGCGACAGAGCATTCTCTAACAATGGGGCTAAGAGTGACTGATCAGCAGCCGAAATATTTTCTAATTGTGACTGAATAAAAGTAAACGCATTCTGTATAGTGTAATAATCATTGATGTTGTGTTCTTCAGCGATATTTTCTTTTACTATCGTGATTATACCATCCGGATTAATGTTTTTCGTTTTATCATTGATCAAAATGATGCCTTTGTCGTAGATCATTTTCAGGATCTGGACACCAATTGTTTCCTGAACTTGTTTTAGTTTTTCCTGCTGTTCAATTTCTTTGAAATTTTTTGCAGAACCACGAAATCGTTTATTCCAGACATCTGCAAGTTCATTTTTAAAGAGGTAGATCTTTTGTTCAGAAAGTTTTTCATCGAAACGGTAAAAAGGGTGACTGTTTTTCATAACAGACGCTCGCTCTTCGTTGAGTTCAGCTTCTGTTTTATTGATTGCAAAATCAAACGGCGCCATGAGATTTTCAAATGCCCAGGGCTTACCTTTATGAAACGTATAATTGAACTGTGTTTCCTTTGGTAGAGCAATCACAATCATCAGGACTGTGATTACTATCAACACGATTCTTGAAATACTTTCGTGTTGATTAGAAAGGCGGACGAAATAGTTCTTCATTTTTTCTAGAATGGGAGCAATTTACAACATTAAACAGAGTAAAGTTTCAAATGAATGCACGATTGATGAACAATGGAATCTTCACAATGCATTGAACAATTAAGTCATTTCACTGGCAATCATTCTTTGAAATAGATCCGATTTTTCATTAAAAATATTTGATAATCATATACTTCCGCAGAGATTTCTCTGCTACTTATGAAAGGCTTTTTTAAGTACATTTGCGGCTTAATTCTAACACTTGTTTATGAAAGAAGTATATATCATTTCAACCGCTAGGACTCCAATCGGTAGTTTCGGTGGTTCATTAGCAGCATTGACAGCGACTCAATTGGGAGCTCATGCAATAAAATCAGCTTTAGAGAAAATTAAACTTGACCCGAAAGAGGTTCAGGAAGTTTATATGGGAAATGTTTTATCTGCCGGAGTTGGACAAGCGCCAGTGACACAAGCTTCGATTTGGTCAGGGATACCTGATACAACACCGGGAACAACTGTAAACAAAGTGTGTGCATCCGGAATGAAAGCAATAATGCTTGGTGCTGAATCGATCATGCTTGGATTAAATGATTGCGTAGTTGCAGGTGGAATGGAAAGCATGAGTAATGTTCCTTACTATCTGGACAAAGCAAGAAACGGCTATAAGCTCGGTCACGGTTCAATTACTGACGGATTAGTGAAAGATGGACTGTGGGATGTCTATAAGGATTATCACATGGGAAATGCCGCAGAATTGTGTGCAACTGAATGTAAAATTTCTCGTGAGGATCAGGATGCGTATGCACTTGAATCATACAGACGTTCACGTGAGGCTTATGCCGGCGGTATGTTTAAAGATGAAATTTCTGCCGTTAGTGTTCCTGTGCGTGGAAAAGATCCAATTGTTGTATCGGAAGACGAAGAATATAAAAATCTGAAAGCAGATAAAGTGGCAGGATTAAAACCTGCCTTCCAGAAAGACGGTACTGTTACCGCTGCGAATGCCTCTAAATTGAATGACGGAGCTGCTGCGGTTATCCTGATGAGTAAAGAAAAAGCTGATCAACTGGGAATAAAACCTATTGCTAAGATCAGAGGTTTTGCAGATGCACAACAAGCACCGGAATGGTTCACTACTACTCCATCTAAAGCAATGCCAAAAGCTGCTGAAAGAGCAGGACTCAAACTTGAGAATGTTGATTATTTCGAGATCAATGAAGCCTTCTCTGTTGTATCAATTGCAAACAATCAATTGATGAAACTTGATGCAAACAAAGTAAATGTTTTTGGTGGAGCTGTTTCATTAGGTCATCCGCTAGGTGCATCAGGAGCGAGAATAGTTGTAACGTTACTCAACGTACTGAAACAAAAAGGTGGAAAGATCGGTGCAGCCGGTATTTGTAATGGCGGTGGTGGTGCCAGTGCTATTATTGTTGAATTGGTATAACATTGCCGGACAGTAACCGTTAAGCATCTG
>JAYUWA010000020.1:0-2578 GCA_043753795.1 Bacteroidota bacterium
TTTCTCCCGCAGATCTCGCAGAACTCGCAGATTTGGCGCAGATTTGTGTTGCTTACTACTCTTTCTCCTTTTGTTTTCTTGTTTTCAAAATATCACCGAATAGTATTGCTGATAGCACTCCCATTATAAATATTGAAAGCACTTCAACGGGTCGGACATCTTGGTGCCCACTAATTCTGGCATAGTTAGCAATGGTAACGATGAGCAATATTGCCAGCATTATTCTTCTTGGTCTTTGTTTCATAATTTTGGATTATGAAGACTAAGGTACTAAAGTTCTATCAGTAAATGAAAGCGGCTTTTAACCAAGACTATTAATCGTTATATATAGAATAATCTTTGATTTAATTGAATTTGAGATTAGGCATGCAGCTTCTGATTTGACCAGAATTCGTTCTGCTCTTTCTTTGTCATCAGCTTTGTTTATTGTTAAGACCGGATTCAACGAAATTTCTGTCATCAGAAACTTCCCTTCTATTTGTTCTAACTTTCCGGATGAGGTGCATGAGAATGCAGTGTACTCAAGTTTAGAATTTTCAGCGATTGCAAGAAAGGTGGTCAAATAGCAACTTACAACAGCGGCTGTGAGCAAATGTTCCGGAGACCAGATTCGTGCAATTCCTTTTGGAAATTGCGGCGGTGTTGCAACGTTAAATTCGAGATCAAGTTCAGGAGATGAAATAATTCCATTTCTATCGGCTACCCATTTTAAATCAACATTATACAAGTGATCATTCATGATTTTAAGATTTGAAAGTAAAGATCAACTATTAGAAAGCATGAAACAGTAACAAAAGTCACAATGGAAGGAAAAGACGTGTGACAATTGTTAGTTTTTTCTTCTCTTCCATTTCACCAATTCATACCAGATCACAGATATAAATCCGGCCAGAACACTAACTCCGATCTGTGACAAATTCAATCCGGTAAAATCGAAAAAAGAAGTAAGTGCAGGTATGTAAAGGAGCATACAAGTTATCAAAACAGTTATTACGACTATTACCGGAACAAGATTGTTTTTGTATCTGAGCGTTGTCAAAACCGAATAATAGAACGAACGATTTATCAACGTTAAGAAAATATTAGCAGAGATAAGGACAATGAAAACCATTGTGCGGACACTATTTTCGTCGAAACTATTATTTACGCCATATTGATAAATGAATAAAGTTCCGGCAGTAATAACAAGTCCTTGTACAATACTCGTAGTAAGTTCTTTCAGATTAAAAAATGTATTTGTAAACGGTCGGGGCTTCTGCACCATTGTATTTTTCTCCATGGGCTCATTTTCATAAATAATAGAACATGTTGGCCCCATTATCAATTCAAGAAAGATAATGTGGACAGGTGAAAAAATATTTGGATAGATCCAGCCCAGAGCCAATGGAATAAATACTGTAAGAATAATTGGTATATGAATGGAAATTATATACTGAATAGCCTTCTTCAAATTCGCATAGATCTTTCTTCCCATTGCCACTGCATCAACCATTTTTGAAAGATCATCTTCTACCAGTATCAATGATGCTGCCTGTTTCGCTATTTCAGTCCCTTTCTTTCCCATAGCAATTCCTATGTGGGCAGCTTTCAGCGCAGGACCATCATTTACACCATCACCGGTCATAGCAACAATTTCATTGTTCGACTTTAGTGCATTAATCACTCTTAGTTTTGCTTCAGGAAACATTCGTGTGAATACATTCGTACTTGAAACTTTTAGTTTCAGTTCATCTTCGGACAAGTTTAACAATTGATCCCCGGTAAGGGAGTTCTCAAAACCTCTAAAATTAATTTGCTGCGCAATAGCCGCCGTAGTCTCAGAATTATCTCCTGTAATTATCTTCACTCCTATTCCGGCAGCATAGAAGTTTTCAAGTACAGATGAAATATTTTCTTTCGGAGGATCATAGAATGCGACAATTCCTTTAAAGGAAAATTTTATTTCTTGTTGAGTTTCAGGAAAATTTGCACCTGCCAGTTCTGACTGTGCTACACCTAGCAACCGAAAGCCTGATCTGCCGAGCTCTCTGAGTGCTACATTTACCTTTTCTTTTTGCTCGTCACTCATTTCACAAACATTCATGATAGCCTCCGGTGCCCCTTTGGCTGCCACAATTCTATTTCCGGAATTGTTTTCAAATACGTGTGTCATCATTGGTGGCTTACCACTAAGAGGATACTCATGGATCATTTTAAAATCAGGTCTTTCGTCGCTCGGTGTTGAACTTTGGTACGCATTGTGCAACGCTATGGAAAGGTTCTTATAATAGGTGCTGGTGGAGTTGGCACTGTAGTTGCCCACAAAATAGCACAACTGCCCGAGGTCTTTACCGAGGTCATGATTGCCAGCCGCACAATAGAAAAATGCGATGCTATTGTAAAGGCAATAGGAAGGGCGGATATTAAAACTGCAAAAGTAGATGCTGATAATGTCCCGGAACTGGTACAACTTTTTAATAGTTTCAGACCTGACCTTGTAGTCAATGTTGCACTTCCTTACCAGGATTTAACTATTATGGAGGCTTGTTTGCAAACTGGCACACATTATCTGGACACCGCAAACTATGAGCCTAAAGAT
>JAYUWA010000021.1:0-7933 GCA_043753795.1 Bacteroidota bacterium
TCAAAGCTGCTGTATGCGGAGTCTTGCTATCGGAAATCTGCTGTAAAGTCGGTAAAAGGTATGCAGCAGTTTTGCCTGTTCCTGTCTGCGCACATGCTAAAACATCGCGCTTTGCCAAAATTTCAGGTATAACACTGTTTTGTATTGGTGTGGGCTTGTCATACCCCATTGTATAAAGACCATCTAATAAATCATCACTGAAATTAAATGCTTCAAATCCTAAATCTTCCATTCGTATTTTTATTCTGTACGAAGATACGAATTTCTAATGGATGGAATGGAATTCGTTTTTCGTTTATCGTCTTTCGACTTTCGTAACTGCTAAAGACGAAAGAAGAAAGACGAACCATAATTCAGACCCTCTTACGGATGCACTCTGAATACATTCATGTTATTCTCAAACAAGCTGTAATCAGAAGATTCAACCATGCCGTCGCCATTAAGATCTTCGGGAATATATCCCGAAGCGTTGATCAGTGCAGCATTCTGAATGCTATTCATATCGACAACTTCAATCGTACCACTTTGGTCAACATCGCCGGAGAAAAGTGCAAAGCGGCCATCGCCAAGATCATGCATATTACTTCCTAATGCTTTTGTAATTGCATCACTGAAGATATAGGTTGTAATTGCTCCGGTAAAAGTTACAGGTAAAGAACTCCATGTTTCGAGAGCATTTCTATGGTGAACGCTGATGAAATAACTTCCATTCAATAATTCAGAAGGGAAAGTGAAACCACCTTCTCCAATTGTATTGATCGTGCTCTTGAAACTTTGTAGTTCAGAAAAAGGTGAAACTGCCTCGTGTAATTTTACAACGATCGTATCGCATACCGCGGGATTTGCAATTGGATCTGCAACAGCTTTCATCTGACCTGCCGAAAGATAAAATCCTTCGATGTACAATTTAACATTAAGAGTTAATCCGGTCGTAATTGAAAAATTGGAAGCAGAACAAACAACACAACCTTTGTTGTTGGTCACACAGATTGTTCCTGTTGTCGGACTAACATTTGGTACGACAGCTTGAATTTCTGTTGCACTGATCACTGTGAATGATGATGCATTATTTCCTGCGAAGGTGACAGCAGTGGCATCAGTAAATCCGGTTCCTATAATTGTTATTACACCTCCCGGTACACCGCTGACTGGCGAAAAGCTTGCAATTGATAAAATATTAGGAACAATAACGTTCACTGAATTTGAAGCAGTACATCCTGTTGCACTACTAGTAGCAACAACCGTGTAGGCTGTATTGACAACAGGGTTGTGAGTAGGGTTTGCAACAGACGATGTAAAGCCGGCCGGTACGGAAGTCCATGAGTAGCTCATCGTTTCCGGAATCGCATTATTGATATTGATACTCCAGTTTTGAATGCGGCCGGTGTCAACGTTTGCAAGATCCCTTACTCTCAAAAGCCAGGTTCCGTTAGCATTTCCTGTTAATGTGTTAAAGTTTCCTTCAGGTCTGTATGATCCGGTGAAGGGTGCTGTACCGGTACTGATTAGAGTAGTTGACGACATTGTAAAAACAGTGTTAATGAAATTATCTCCACCACTACCACGACGATTACTTAAGATAACTGTATTTCCACTTGGAGCAATTAAAGAAATTGCAAGATCGCCATCGTAAGTATGTGTAAGATTAATCCGTACAGAAACAACAGAAGTTGTTGTAAGCGTTGCAGGGTTTATACCGGAAACAACGATTGGTGAAGTTACACCTGTAGAGTTATTGTCAGGAATAAAAACCGGAACATTTGTGCTGAATGTTGTTGAAACATTTTGTGTCCCGCCTGATGTACCTGTGGCACTAAGCTGAACAGAATTACCATTACAAGATGGTTCAGTTGCACCTGCAATTGTTGTAACAGGAATTGTGGATACAACAATCGGAGTTGATGTTGAAACAGAACTGCCGCAATTTGTAGAAACAGTATAGCTGCCCGGTGTCGACACTGTGATTGATTGAGTAGTTGCTCCTGTTGACCACAGGTAGTTACTCGCAACACTTGCATTCAGAGTTACGCTTCCACCTGCACAGATCAAAGTTGGACCAGCTGCTGTAATAGTTGGAGCTGAATTTTGCTGTGTCAAAGTGATTGGAACTGCAACCCAGTTATTAGTTTCATCACTTTCAAGGAAATTATTTTCCGGATCTGTGATAGAAACCACATAGTAAGTTCCATTACAAACATTGTTCAATGGAATCGGGTCATTTAGTGAAATGCTATATACATCATAGTTCCCGGGATAAATCCCTTGTGTTAAACCACAGCCTGTATGAAATCCAAAGTTGTTATTCGGAAATGTAGTAAGCGTGTTACCGTTGTTGTCCACACATTCGCCCGGGTTCGTAGCACAATGTCCAAGATTGATCAGACAGAAACTCATTTTTACTCCTGTGCCCACTATTGGCCATGTTCTCGCATCAGGATTTGAAGTTTGTGTTCGCAGAGTATAATTTGACCAGTTGTCAACGTGTAAGTGACCATGTGCAGCATGATATGTCATTTTTCCCGCAACGCGATCGTAATAATCGAGTGTATCAGTTCCGGGAACTTTCTGGTAGATCCTTTGTTTGACTAAGTGTTTTACATCGTCACCATTAGGACAAATAGTACCACAAGGAACTTGTACGGTATCGCAAAAGCAAGAGTCGACACCATAAATATCAATTGGTCCGTAACCAATATTTGGAGTTGCATTTGCTATGTAAAGAAATCCGGGAGCTTCAGTATGATTTACAGTAATTTCTTTTGCAGAAGCAGTCATGTCCGGTAGAAGATCACAACCCGGCGTGCCACCAGGACAAACACAAGTTGCGCAAAGGTATGTGCCTTGTGGTCCGCTGCCAACTGTCGTTTGTCCAGGGGTTGGAGGATTTTGTACAAAGACAATGCTTGCAGTATGAATAGATCCTGTATCGGCATTGGCCTGATCAGTAACAATAAACTTCCACGTACCATTAGGATTTTGTCCATTGTTGAATAAACTTGTATTTCCTGTCGGTAAATAAATTCCGGTATAAGGAGCTTGTCCATTACTGAATGCTGTTCCATCCATACCAACACACGTTCCAAGAAAATTATTTGCTGATCCACCAACACCTGAGATCAATGTAATGATCATGCCACTCGGTGACATGAGTTTCATTACCAGATCATTTTTGTAGGTATGTGTAATATCCATACATACATGGGCCAAACCAAATGTCGTATCAATGACTGTTGGAAGTCCGGAAACTATAATTGGAATAGTATCCGTTTGA
The DNA here is from genome assembly GCA_043753795.1 of Bacteroidota bacterium. GTDB lineage: Bacteria > Bacteroidota > Bacteroidia > AKYH767-A > 2013-40CM-41-45 > JADKIH01. The sequence goes on from JAYUWA010000021.1 coordinate 3,272, forward strand.
TTGTCCATGATTGGTTCGTTCCCTGTCCAGCTAAATGTTTGGGCATTAGTATTCCATGAGATCAAACATAGAATGGTCGCAAAAAGTAATTTTTTCATCAAAGTGTTGTTGATTTATTGTGGTCTTCGCATTATACTCTCGAAGGTCAAATTATAAAAAAAAAGCGAAAAACCAAAATTGCAGATTAAAACCGTCGAATTATTATTAAAATTTAATTATTTATAGAAATAATAATGGTGTTTCAATGAAAAATCCATAAGTTGCTGTACTTATTACGAATTTATTCTAACAATCAATTTAAGGTTTTTTTTGAATTATATATGCCTAATTTGATTCCTTAAAAACTACATCTTCTATGAAATTATTCACACTGGTCATTGCATGCTTATTGAACTTCTATTGTCAGGCCTTTGATCCATTTCCAAAATTTGGCGAGATAAGTAAGTTCATATTGAGCCGATGAAATTTCAACAATGGAATCAGTTTTTGAGTTCAGTCGATAATGCTATGAATATTCCTGGTTAAATATGCGTAAGTGCCAGCTAATTCAGAGTTTTCACATAACATAAATCTCCATTTATATTTTTCTGTTCAAATCCCATGATCTTCAAAAACCGTTCATGATCTTTATTGTCTACCTTTTTATAAGCGACCTTCTTAACTCCTTTTGAAAAAAGATATTTGTTTTCTTTTTCGAAAATAAATTTCCCAACTTTGAAATCTCGGAATTTTTCAAGCGTATAATTGATCTTGACTAAAGCAATTCCTTCAGAAGTAATATGCGCTGCAAAAATATTTGCAATTACAAGGTCTCTTAAGACGACGAAACGTAATTGATCATCGCTTTCATCGATTGAATAATCAGGGAAATATGAACTGACATCTTTTTTGTAGAAGGCAAGGAATTTTCTAATTATAAGATCTGTTTGATTAAACTCAAATAGGTCAAAATTTTCAGTTGTTCGATAAATTTTAATTAGATAGACTAAGTTAATACAGAGCAATATACTGTTAGTTAATAAAATTGGAAAAGCATTGATGGAGATTCCATACAAAATAAAAGCTAAGCAACCTAAGCTATTGAACCATCGAAAACGAATGTCGTTTGTGACAAATAATGAACAAGCAAGCAATACTGATGCAAGATAACCTAAGATAAGTGATATTGTAGGCGACATAATTTTATTTGTTGGCGAATGTAGTAAAATGATAGGGGTAAATTATAATTTTTAGAAGCATTTGTCAGAGAAAATATATTGTAGCAGAATAAATTTAAATTGTATCTTCACTTTTCATTTAAAGTATAATATTTTCAGACATGATTAAAAGCACAATACTTTTTCTACTCATTATGTGGGCATCAATTGATAAAACCTATTCTCAATGTGATTCTGTTCGGGTAGAAAATTCTGTTTCAGATAATGAAGGCGACATCTCCTATCAGCAAACGGTGATTAACTATTCACCTTCCGGAAAAATACTTGAAGTCACTAGTAAGTACCAATCAGGACCGGGAGCCAATTGGAAGGTTATCTCGTTAGTGACTTATCAGTACGATAGTAACGATAGTATTATAATTCACAATCGAATAGATTATTATACACAGGTAATTTCAGGCAGCGAATTTACATATGATTCATTCGGAAACCGGCTTACAGGGATTTCTTTTTACAATTCGAATATTAATTCCAGCGACACAAATATTTACGATAATTTAAATCATTTGCTTGTACGTACACAAAACAGCTTATCGTCAAGAACACAAATCCAATACACTTATGACTCTTCATGCAAAGTAATCAGTGATCTTTTTTTATTATGGAACGGAAACTCATGGGCCGATTCAATTAAGACTGATTACATTTTCGATGTAACAGATAATCTCATAAATCAGTATTCGTTTGAAAATGTTGGCGGAAATTGGGATTCTACTTTTATTGGATATTATAATTACAATGATTCCAATTTGGTTGATACTTTCTACACCAAAAGGGATTCTGCAGGTATTTGGTTAAATGATACGATGAAAATATATACCTATGGTCCATTGAATAAAAGAATACATAGCTATTTGCTTAAATGGGATCAATCGCAATGGATCTACTTGTCTGATGATGTTACAGAAGTAGATGCTTATGGTTATCCGTCACTTACAGTGAAATTCAGAGCACTCTATGTTTCTTCTATTTTAATATGGGATCAAAGTGATTGGCAGATTGAAGAGGTATATGATTCTGTTGGAACTCTTTTGTCGATTAGCCGAAGTTTTCCTCCATTTCAGAATCATGAATCATATCAGTATATAGATGGAGTGCTGACTTCCTCATATGGAGAAAGTAGTTCTAATATGACTCATACCGACTATTACTCTAATTATTATTATTCTGAATTATTTGGCGATACATTGATTTGTCAAGGTGGAAATCCTGTTCTGCATGTAGACAGTTGTTCCGGTGATTCATTTTTATGGTCAACAGGTGAAACAACAAGCAACATCATTGTAACAGTAGATGGCGATTATCAGGTAACAATTACGCGTGCAAATGGTTGGGTGGTTCAAACACCACCAATTCATGTAACTTTTGCGCTAACCATGACATTGCCTAATGTGATCCAAGGTAGCGATAGTTCAACAGTTCTCTGTCCCGGAAATAGTTTGACACTTTCAACACCATTTGAAAATGGAGTAACTTATCAATGGTACACTAATGGAAATGTGGCATTAGGGTTTGATGATAATTTCATTAACCTCACTTCAAATTATCAAAGTGGTGAGTATTTTTTGATAGCTACTAATAATTGTGGTAGTGATTCATCTTCAATTACTCATCTTTATTCATCAAGTACTACACTATCTGCTTATTCTGAGGGTACAACTTGCATTGCATGTGACAATGGAAAAATTCATTTGAATATTCAATCTAATTTCTCCACCTATTCTGTTTCAATCACGCCTGTTGCAGGTATAATTTCAGGCGATTCAATTTCAGATCTGCCTCCTGGAATTTATGAGATTTGCGTAACTGATAGTTTAGGTTGCACTATTTGCGTAGTGGAAACAGTTCTTGAGGATCCTACTGGTATAGCCTCATTCCAGTCTGAGAACCTGAAGTTCTATCCCAATCCGGTATTAGATGAATTAATTATTAGTTGCAATCAGTTATGTTATGGTGAATATTTTATTTCTGACTTAATGGGCAAAGTTTTATTACGAGGTGTTTTATCCGGATTTAAGAATGCGGTAGATTTTCGAGGCCTTTCAACTGGAGTCTATTTTTTAACTTTTCAAAATGTTAATAAAGTTACCTTTAAGATTCTTAAGGAATAAGTCGATTTTTTCATTTTAGCCGATTGAATAAATTATCTTCACGGCATGAAAGATTTTTACATCATCCGCCACGCAAAATCCGACTGGTCTATCGAAGGACAAGCAGATATTGATCGCCCTTTAAATGCACGTGGATATAATGATGCTCATAACATGGGGAAGTATTTCTTTCAAAAGAATTTCAGACCTGATGCAATGATAAGTAGTCCTGCCATTAGAGCATTGACAACTGCACTGATCATTTCCGATGAAATTTCATTTCCGAAAGACCTGATCATGATTGTGCCTGAATTGTATGAAACCGGAGAGGACCAATACCTGAAAGCAATTATGAGCATGCCTGAACAAACTAAGTCAGTTGCCATATTTGGTCATAATCCTATTGTCAGTGAATTAAGTAGTAGTTTATCAGGACAAATCATTGATATGCAAACATGCGCAGTGGCCCGTTTTTCCCTTATGAGTGATAATTGGAAGAAATTATCGAAAGAAAACATCAAATTCCACGAATTGATTACCCCAAAATCAATTGTTGGAGTATAAATCAGTATTAAATTAACGTTAAGTCTTTGTATTCGGCTTGGCCGTTTCGTAATTTTAAGAAATCTTACCACATATTAAATATTATCTATGAAAAAGGAATTGAGAAAAGAGCTTGAAGCAAAAATATCGGCAGCCATATCTTCTGCTTTACCTGCTGAACAAAAAGTAGCCATCTCTAAAGCAAAAAAGGCAATTGATCAGGCCGGGAGACTTGTAGCAAAGAAATTTTCGAAGACAATCAAAGCAATAGCTAAAGAAAAAAAGCGGCTGCAGAAGAAAGTCAGTGTAGTTAAAAAGAAGAAAAAGGCGAGAGTCGTTAAGAAGAAAAAATAGGTTCATTTATTTTTATGAAAAAGAAAGACAGTACTTTGATCAACCGGGATCTGAGTTGGTTGTCATTTAATGCCCGTGTACTTCAGGAAGCTGAAGATGATACTGTACCATTGATTGAGCGTTTACGTTTTTTAGGAATCTTCAGCAATAACCGGGATGAATTTTTTAAAGTGCGGGTAGCTACGATCCGGAGAATGATGAAATTCGGAAAGCGTGGTAAGGAAATTATAGGGACTGATCCCGGTGAGTTAATAGAGAACGTACAGGAAATTGTTATTGCTCAACAAAAGAAGTTCGATAAATTATTCAGCAAGATTCTTCTTGAGCTCGAGGAAGAGAACATCTATTTCTTAAGTGACAAACAATTAAATCCATCGCAGGAATTATTTGTCAGAGATTATTTTCACCAGAAGATCTATCCGCATCTGATGCCGATCATGATCGATTCGGTACCGCAT
>JAYUWA010000022.1:0-2576 GCA_043753795.1 Bacteroidota bacterium
TTTCTGTTCCGTACGAATGAACATTTTTTATGTTAGATGGTGTCCAGAGAATGCCATGCGGAGTCCATGCGATCCAATTGTCGATCTCTTTATTAAATGCAGTCATCTGAATTGAAAATGCATTTGAATCGTTTGAAATTTTTCCAGCCAGATGCATCAAGTTCAAATCAATTGTCCCTTCATACGAATGCCCTGTTTCCGGAAGTAAATTCAAGTTTCCACCGGGTTGCCAGAAGAGATCATTGACTTGTGGAATTCGGTAAACTGTGCTGTAATTTCCTAGTAGTTTTATGTAATCTGTGACCTTGTAATTAATTCCTGCAGAAAATACAACCGGAGGGTTCTGAAATTCATTAACTTCTTTTCGTGATGAAAGGGACATTCCCAGTTTTTTATATTTTAAATGATATCCCAAAAATGCTGCCTTTCGAATTACTTCTGCCGGTTTTTTAAATTCTGTTGCATTTGCATTTATCATTGTAAAATTCAAACCTGCTTGAAAAGTATGGACATTGTTTATGGAAAAAGAATATTCCGGTTCAGAAATAAAAGTTTTACAGAGCGAAACGGATGGCTCCTTCAATGAAGAATCGTTGTAGTATAATTCTTCATTGAAGTAAGCATTTCTGAAAACAAATTTTCCGTGTTTAGTAGACTTAGTAAAAATGATATTATATCTGAAATTTTTATCGGTCTGAACGGCATCGGAAATTGATTCAGTTAAAACCGGCGCAATATTTCTGTCGGCAACCTGATACCAGAAATTAAAACTAAGATCAGTCCTTGAATTGAAGATGTAATTGTTTTCTGCAATTATACCTCTTCCTTTTGCTTCTGCGTGGACTTGTTTCCTAAGCTGATCATTCTGGCGGAATGAAAAATCATTTTTCTCGTCTGTGAAAAAAAGTTTTATTGATGAATTGAAATTCTTTATTGCGAATTTTCCTTCTGCATAATTCGCATACCCTGAAGCTGTCGAAAACCTGCTGCCGATCTTAATTGAATTTCTATCGACGATAATATTGTTTTTACTTAATTGAATTGTACCGCTTATTGCTCCACTTCCCCAAAGTGCAGACGAACCTCCATGTTGGATTGAAATATCATCAAACAAAAAAGTTGGTATGAGATTGAAGTCCATCACGCCATTCATTGGATTTGCAATAGAGAATCCTTTCCATAAAACTGCAGTATGATATGAACTTCCGCCTCTCAATGAAACACTTGACAATGCTCCGGGACCATAATTTTTAACAAGAGTAGGAGTATGATCCGTCAAGTACGCACCTAAGGTTTGATCAACAACAACCATTTTCATTAATGAATCAATCGGCTCGTTTTTTAATCCCGTTGATTGTATGTCATTTCGCACAGCACTTACAATAACTGAACGTAATTGTACAATGGATGTATCGACCTGAGCTGATATAACCAGCGGGACTAAATAAAATAGAATTGGAATAATTTTTTTTGCAAACATTGTTCCCTATGGGAATGAACAAAAACAATGCAGCAGCGACGCAGATAACAGATATGAACTGTATCAAACGACATTAGCTTCTTTTCGCGAAAGCATTGTCTATTACAAAATGGCAGGTCTCCTGGCTTACTCTTCCGGCACCTTCCCATATACTAATGTATAAAGTGGTGTTTCGCCGAAAACTTTTGAGTTTTACAGTTGCGCGTCAGCCCGTGATTTTCACACGGTTCCCTATTACTTCATTTCTTAATTGAAATGAAACCAATCTGTGTTCAAAGAACCGTGGCAAATGTACGATTATCATCGATAAATCCAATAATTTTATTTTACCTCATAAATCAGTGATTAATGATTTTATTTTATCATTTTTGTCGCTGCTTGATGATTATATTTAAAGAATTGAAAAGTCAACTTTCTATAACATCTAAATAATTTATTGTTCCACATAAAAAAACAAACAATGTCATTCACATCAGAATTTCGAGATTTCGTTTCCAAAGGAAACGTAGTAGATCTTGCTGTCGGTGTTGTTATCGGAGGTGCCTTCGGTAAGATCATCGATTCATTAGTAAACGATCTATTAATGCCGCCTTTAGGTATATTGATAGGTGGAGTAGATTTTAAAGATCTGAAGATCGCCTTGCAGGCTGCATCAGTTGATGCCGCAGGTGTAACACACCCTGCTGTAACTATCAATTATGGAATGTTTATTCAAGCTGCAATTACATTCTTATTAATTGCACTTGCTGTATTTATGTTTGTAGTAAAGCCTATGAATGCAATGCGCAAGCGTATGGAAAAAAATGAAGTACCAGCTGCTCCTGCAGGTCCACCACCACCAACAAAAGAAGAGGTATTGTTGACGGAGATACGGGATCTTTTGAAGAAATAGATTTCTGTTTTAGTAGCGATTACTTTCAAAGAAATAAGGTCAAGTGCCAAAGGCGCTACTGTATAATAAAAACTATTTTTATTATACAGTAAATCCTAGCTACAAAAAATTGATTTTTATTGGATAGCAATAATTGTAATTGAAAATATTTATTCAAAAATAAAACTGTGTACCTTAGAAAACGAATGGGTCCTTTCAGGATGA
>JAYUWA010000023.1:0-2565 GCA_043753795.1 Bacteroidota bacterium
CCCGCAACTAAAATCCACTTTATGAATATACTTGACATAAGGGTCATGAAAGGCCCGAATTATTGGTCTATCCGTCGGCACAAACTAGTTGTGATGAAATTAGATATTGAAGAGCTTGAAGATTTACCTACTAACAAGATTGCCGGTTTTTCAGAACGACTGGAAAAGGTATTTCCATCAATGTATTCTCATGAATGTTCAGAAGGTCATGCAGGCGGTTTTTTTAAGAGAGTGAAAGAAGGAACTTGGATGGGTCACGTCGTTGAACATCTTGCATTGGAAATTCAAACTCTTGCAGGAATGGATGTCGGTTTCGGTCGCACACGAAGTACCGGACAACATGGAGTGTATAATGTCGTTTTTAATTACATGGAAGAAAAAGTCGGTATCTATGCTGCACGAGCGGCTGTAAGAATTGCTGATGCTCTTGTGAAAAATGTTCATTATGATCTTGCAGAAGATGTTCAACGTATGCGGGAGATCCGTGAAGATGATCGCCTTGGTCCTTCAACCGGTTCAATTGTAGATGAAGCAATCAAAAGAAAAATTCCATGGATAAGATTAAATAAACATTCTCTTGTCCAGTTAGGTTATGGAAAAAACCAACATCGCATTCAAGCTACTGTTGCAAGTACAACTTCTTCTATTGCCGTTGAAGTCGCATGTGACAAAGAAGAAACAAAAAATCTCCTTGAAGCAGCTTCCATTCCTGTTCCACGAGGAAGAGTTGTGTATGATGAAGAAGATCTTGATACTGCTGTAAAGAAAGTTGGTTATCCCATAGTATTAAAACCTGTTGGTGGAAATCACGGGCGGGGTGCAACGATCAATGTACAAACTTGGGAAGAAGCAAAAGATGCACTTGCACTTGCTAAACGTGTTTCACGTGGTGTGATCGTTGAGAAATTCATCACAGGTTATGACTATCGTTTGCTAGTTGTGAATTATAAATTTATAGCCGGCGCAAAACGTACTCCTGCAATGGTAACCGGTGACGGTGTCCATACAGTTCAACAACTGATAGAAATCGTAAATAGTGATCCTCGTCGTGGATATGGCCATGAAAAAGTTCTAACTGCAATTAAAATTGACGATACTACTATTGCAATGTTGCAGGAAAAAAATTTCACCCTTGAATCGGTAATACCTAAAGGTGAAGAACTTCATCTAAAACGTACTGCAAATCTTTCTACAGGAGGAACATCAACTGACGTAACTGAAATCGTACATCCGTTCAATGTATTCTTAGCTGAACGAATTGCCCGTATCATCGGCCTTGATATTTGTGGTATTGATATTATGAGCCCTGATATCCGTGAACCTCTTCACGAAAACGGCGCTGCAGTTCTTGAAGTAAATGCAGGTCCCGGTTTCAGAATGCACATTGCACCTGCAGAAGGGTTGCCACGTAACGTCGCTGAGCCGGTAATTGATATGTTATATCCTCCGGGAAGTACTGCGAGAATTCCTATCATCGCTGTCTCGGGAACTAATGGTAAAACTACCACTACACGTCTGATCGCTCACATTGTAAAAACTATGGGACACAGAGTTGGATTCACTACTACTGATGGAATTTATATTCAGAATCAGATGGTTGAAAAAGGAGATTGCACAGGACCACTCAGTGCTGAATTTGTTTTGCGTGATCCTACTGTTGACTTTGCAGTATTAGAATGTGCCCGCGGTGGAATTCTAAAAGCCGGATTAGGTTTTCATAATTGTGATATCAGTATCATTACGAATGTAGCTGCAGATCATCTTGGATTGAAAGATATAAATACGCTTGAAGAAATGGCACGCGTAAAAAGTGTTGTGGCTGAAAGTATTTTGCCTGAAGGAACTTGTATCCTGAATGCTGACGATGATCTGGTATATGATATGCGCAGAAATATTAAAGGCAATGTTGCATTGTTCAGTCTGGATGAAAATAATCCACGCATCATTAAACATACAGAGGGCGGCGGACTTGCTGCAATTGTTGAAAACGGATATGTTACCATTTGTAAAGGTACATGGAAGATCAGAATTGATAAAGTGATCAACATTCCATTGACGTTTTCCGGTAAAGCTGTATTCATGATTCAGAATATTCTTCCTGCTGTACTTGCCGGATTTATCCGCGGATTTAAAGTGGATGATATCCGTCTGGCTCTTGAAACATTTATTCCTTCTCCTACACAAACTCCAGGAAGAATGAATATGTTCCAGTTCCGCAACTTTACCGTAATGGTAGATTATGCTCACAACCCTGCAGGATTCCAGGCTATTGCCCGGTTCTTAGACAGGATCGAAGCAAAACCGAAAATTGGTATTATAGCGGGAGTTGGTGACAGACGTGATGAAGACATCGTACAATTAGGAACCGTTGCTTCTCAAATGTTTGATGAGATCATCATTCGTCAGGATAAAAATCTGCGCGGAAGAAGTGAATCAGAGATCATTGATCTTATGATGAAAGGAATCCAATCCGATGATCCGAAAAAGAAAGTAATGATCATTCCAAAAGAATCAGAAGCGATCGATCATGCAATCAAGAATGCAAAGAAAGGTGCTTTTATTGTG
>JAYUWA010000024.1:0-2558 GCA_043753795.1 Bacteroidota bacterium
GGTAGACTAAAGGAAAGGCACCCATTGATAACAGAATATCTCACAGGAAAAGGGTAGTGTACCTGTGAAGTAGTAGTTAAAAGGTCAAAAGCCTATATATTTTTTTCTTGATTTAATGTCGCACAATATATCCTACGGGACGTCAAGTCAACGGGAAATCACGAGGCCATACGGAGTAATACCGTGTGGTTTTGTGCATAGCGACCTGCAGAATTCATAGTTATTACGCAGCCAGATCAACCAATGCCTGTCAAGGCTATTCATTAGTGAATATAGCAAACGTTGGTTACATGGATTCATTAATCAAACTTGCAATTGTATTCTGCAGATCGCTGTGTTCGATGTCGAATTAGCACAGCATTTTATTTATCAGCCAAACAGGAATATTGAATTATATGAAAATCCTAGATATATGCGTCAAGCGGGAATTCACCAAAAACGGAGAGGCTAAATTGTGTTGGTATAAAATCGGATCGCTTAAAATTGCAGATAGCGGAAAACAGTACATCAGGCTGTATCATCAGCCGCAAACAGAGTTTTTTGTTTTTGATCAAACAGCACCTGCAAACGAGCATGAGACGGAAACTAATTAAACAAATTGTATGTCCGGCACAACACCAGTTCCCAATGTGCTCTTTGATATTTTTCTGAAAGAACTAAAGTCTGCTGAACTGAAAGTTCTTTTAGTCATCATCCGGCAAACACTTGGATGGAGTGACAAGCGAAGTGCCCTAGGTCGCAAAGAAATGGACTGGATCTCCAGTGGTCAACTTCGAACGAAAACCGGAAGTTCCCGGCGGGCGATTTCATCGGCGATTGAAGTATTGGTTTCAAAAGAATTGATTGTTGTTCTGGATGGACATGGCAACTTGCTCAATGATCCGTTGAAGCGGCAAGGGAAACCAAAACTTTTCTTTCGTCCATCACTACTCTTGTTTCCAACTGTGGAAAACGTGGGGACTAGCAGTGCATATCTGCCAAAGTATGACGCAAGTAGTGCAGGAATTGCACAGCACATACGCAGAAAAGTAACAAACCTTGCGCAAAAAATGCGCATAACAAAAGAAACTCTACAAAATTAACTCTTACAAAAGTTAAGAAGAAAAAATCGGGGCAAGAAGAAATTATCAGTAATTAAATTCTACCGTGAATTCAAAAATTAATTTAGAAACTTTTCCATTTAGTAGTAAACATCTCTTGAAACTGAGAGAAGAAATTTCCGAAGCAGGAACTTTTGACGAACTCATGATCCGGAAGAAAGCAATACACCGAATACATCGGATGAAATATATTGCACAATACAAAGACATCGATAGGTATAAAAGAAAGTATCTGAGAGGTGTGTATCAAACACTACATCCCATGTACGACACTGATACACCCTATATATTTTGGGCAGATATGTATGAGATGCTTTCAAAGTATGAAGCATCCATTCAAGATCACTCACATTTGTAGGTAATCGCTCTACATCTATTTTTTATTGGACACCCTCCCGCAAACGATTTTCATAGAAAGTTCTTTAAACAATTTAAAACAAATAGCTATGAAGGAAACAGTAACAAGTACGCAAGTGCGAGACGTGTACGCAGTCGTCACCAATCGCATCATTGAACTTTTGGAGCAAGGAGTTGTTCCATGGAAGAAAATGTGGAGTGAATCCGGACAACCACAGAACATGGTTACTCAGAAGCCATATCACGGAGTAAATGTTCTGCTCCTAAACTCACTTAATTTCCCAACTAACTTTTTTCTAACTTTTCGCCAAATCACAGAACTTGGTGCTAAAGTTCGGAGAGATGAAAAAGGAATACCGATTATCTTTTGGAAATGGATTGACATCAAAAATGAGAGTGAGGATGAAGAGAAAAGAAAGCCACTCCTTCGGTATTATCACGTCTTCAATGTTAGCCAATGTGAAGAAATTCCGGTAAATCGTATTCCCATTGTATCGAAACCGCTTGAACCAATCCATGAATGTGAGGTGATCGTCCAGAACATGCCGAATCGACCTGTGATTAGAGTAACAAGTGAAGATCCGTACTATCATCTGGTAGAGGATTTCATCAACATGCGGGACATGAGTGACTTTGTTGCAATCGAAGATTACTACGATGTGTTATTTCATGAGCTTGCCCATTCGACTGGACACGCGAGTCGTTTAAACCGAAAAGAAATTGTGGAGCATTCTAAATTTGGTTCGATGCCTTATTCAATTGAAGAACTCACGGCTGAAATGACTTCTTGTTTTTTGAAGTCACATGCTGGAATTCCGGAATCGACAATTGAGAATAGTGCTTCGTATATTCAAAGTTGGCTAAAAGTGTTAAAGTCAGATCGAAAATTTATTGTGTATGCTTCGGCACAGGCGCAACGAGCGGCGGATTATATTTTGGGTATGAAAAAAGTGGAATAATAAATTAAACCCTGGATTAAGATTCAGGGTTTTTAATAGAAGTAAATAAATCTTAACTTAATTTATTGCCGAATTAACCAGTTTTTTTAGGCTTAACTTTATTTAAGATTAAGTTGACAAAATCATTAGCGTTTACACTTTT
>JAYUWA010000025.1:0-2551 GCA_043753795.1 Bacteroidota bacterium
GCATGGGTAAATGTTCAACCACATTCAGGTGCTCAGGCCAATGCTGCTGTTATGCTTGGCGTGATTCAACCGGGCGATACCATTCTTGGTTTTGATCTCTCTCATGGCGGCCATTTAACTCATGGTTCATCAGTTAACTTTTCCGGCAAACTTTATCGCCCTACATTTTATGGTGTCCGTCAGGAGACTGGTCAGGTCGATTATGATGCAATGGAAGTTACAGCAAGGAAAGAAAAACCGAAATTGATAATTGCTGGGGCTTCGTCTTATTCTCGCGACTGGGATTTTATCAGAATGCGTAAAATTGCTGATGAAGTTGGTGCATTACTAATGGCTGACATTGCACATCCTGCCGGATTGATCGCTCGTGGTTTATTAAATGATCCACTTCCATATTGTCATATTGTTACTACTACAACTCACAAGACCCTGCGTGGACCAAGAGGCGGAATGATCATGATGGGCAAGGATTTTGAAAATCCGATGGGACATAAAACACCTAAAGGCGAGATCAAAATGATGAGTGCTGTACTGGATGGTGCTGTTTTTCCGGGAACTCAAGGTGGACCATTAGAACATGTGATCGCTGCAAAAGCTGTGGCATTCGGAGAAGATCTGACGGATGAATATTTCAAATATTGTGTTCAGATGGTGAAGAATGCAAAAGCAATGGCAAATGCATTCATAGCATTAGGATACAAGATCATTAGTGATGGCACAGACAATCATTCTATGCTGATCGATCTGAGAAGTAAAAATGTTACCGGAAAACTTGCTGAAAATATTTTAGTAAAAGCAGATATTACTGTGAACAAAAACATGGTTCCTTTTGATGATAAATCACCATTCATCACATCAGGTATTCGTGTCGGCACTCCTGCAATGACTACTCGAGGAATTAAAGAAAAAGATTGCGAAAAGATCGTAAAGCTTATCGACGAAGTTCTGATGAACCACGATAATGAAACGAAAGTTGCTGCTGTGAAAAAGAAAGTGAATACGTTGATGGAGCGGTTTCCCTTGTACTAACTCTTACTCTTTGTAGGTGAAAAGGTCAAGGGTCAAGGGTCAAAGGTCATGAGTTAACCTTTGACCCTTGACCTTTGACCTTTTTATTGTTAGAACCTGTCCATTAGTTCACATGCCTACTCTATCCAACTCCCAAAATAATCCTCCGACATAATCGCCAGGCCTTGTTTGGTTATTGAAAGTGGTCTGAATGTATCAACCATTACTGCTAATTCTTTTGTTTCTTTTTGTCCGATACTTTTTTCTACTGTTCCCGGGTGCGGTCCGTGAGGAATTCCTGCCGGATGTAATGTGATCATTCCGCGAGTCACTTTTTTTCTGCTCATGAAATCACCATCTACATAATATAAGACTTCATCTGAATCAATATTACTATGATTGTAAGGCGCAGGTATGCTTAACGGATGATAATCATATAAACGAGGCACAAATGAACAGATCACAAAATTATGCGCTTCAAATGTCTGATGGATGGGTGGTGGTAAATGCAATCGGCCGGTGATCGGTTCGAAATCGTGTATCGATAGAATGTATGGATACAAATTCCCATCCCATCCGATTGCATCAAAAGGATGAGTAGCATATACGTAAGGATAAACTATTCCCTGCTTTTTGATCATGATCTTAAATTCACCTTTCTGATCAATTGTCTCCAGCTTCTCAGGTTTGCGGATATCTCTTTCACAGAATGGAGAATGTTCTTCTAGTTGACCGTATGTATTTCTATATCTTTTCGGAAACTCAATGGCAGTAAACGACTCTACAATAAATAATCTGTTGCTGCTATCCTGGAATTGCAATTGATAGATAGTGCCTCTAGGAACAACAATATAATCGCCATATTTAAATTCTAACTGGCCGTAAATAGTTTTTATCGTACCGGATCCTTCATGAATAAAGATCACTTCATCAGCATCTGCGTTCTTGAAAAAATATTCAGTCATCGATGCCAGTGGAGAAGCAAGTGTGATGTGTACATCAGAATTCACTAAAACAGGAACTCTGCTGCGTAGATAATCTGAAGTCGGAATCACATTGAAGCCTTCGAAGCTCTGATGTTTCAACGATTTTTCAAATGCTATCTCCGGCGCTACTGAAAACGACTCTCCAATGGACTTGACCATTGTCGGAGGATAACAATGATAGATCAGTGAATAGACATTTGAAAAACCATGTGTAGAAACCAATTCTTCTGCGTAAAGTTCCTGATTTGGTTTTCTGAATTGAGTATGTCGTTTAGGAGGCAGACTTCCTAATTTGTGATATTGAGCCATAAAGTAATTTTTTACACGTCAAATTTAACCATTTCCTGCCAAATCAAACCGTAATTTTTATCATGATTAAATCAATTTTATAAAATTAAGTGATGGAAATCATGAAAATTTTTGAAATAATCGAATCAAAACCCCTTTTGCATAACCCAACTGAAAAATATTGAACACCAAATGTCAAACTTCTTACAACTGTAAGTCTTTGCAGGCATTCTAAAAACTAAGCCCTCCCAAATGCGATTAACTTGCTA
>JAYUWA010000026.1:0-2542 GCA_043753795.1 Bacteroidota bacterium
GTAAGGATCAAGACCGGTTCAAAATCAGAAGGCAAGAATAAGTTTTCACTTATTGAGATCCCTACAGATGTTCTTCCGAGAATCATCGTACTTCCGTCAAAAACAGATAAGAAGAGTATAATTTTATTAGAAGACATTATTCGCTTTTGTCTGAACGATATCTATTCGATCTTTGAATATGAAACTATAGAAGGTTATACAATAAAGCTAACGCGTGATTCTGAATTAGACATCGATAGTGATATGTCGAAAAGTTGGCTGGAAAAAGTGACCAAAAGTCTTAAGCAAAGAAAAAAAGGCGATCCTGTCCGATTAGTATATGATGAAAGAATCCCATCTGATATTTTGGATTTCATAGTTAAAAAGATCAAGCTGAAAGACCGGGAATATTTAACACCGGGGGGGAAGTATCATAATTTTAAAGACTTCATTAATTTTCCTAAGATCGGAAGGAAGGAATTGTGGTATAGAATTCCTAAACCACTTGATCATCCCGCTCTAGCGGGGCAGAAAAGTATGTTTCCTGTCATCTTAAAGAAAGACCTTTTACTGGCTTATCCATATCATTCATTTTTGCACATCATTGATTTGTTACGTGAAGCTTCAATTGATCCGAAAGTAAGTTCGATAAAAATTACTTTATACAGAGCTTCTACAAATAGCAGCATTGTAAATGCTCTGATCAATGCAGTTCGGAACGGTAAACAAGTATTAGTTGTTCTGGAGCTACAGGCACGATTTGATGAAGAAACAAATATTTATTATGCTGATAAATTACAGGAAGCAGGAGCAGAAGTGATATTTGGTGTTCCGGGACTTAAAGTACATTCCAAATTATTTCTGATCACCCGAAAAGAAGAGAACAAAACTATTCATTACGCACATATTGGTACCGGAAACTTCAATGAGAAAACTGCCAGATTATATTGTGATCATTCATTGTTTACTGCAGACAAATCCATAACCCGTGAGGTGGAGAAGCTTTTTGCTTTCTACAAAAATAATTATAAGACCGGACATTTCAAACATCTGATCGTTTCACCTTTTAATACAAGAAAGCGTTTTGTTTCTCTTATCAATAAAGAGATTGAAAATGCTCAGCTTGGTCAGGAAGCATGGATTATTCTTAAGATGAATAGTCTTGTTGATGAAGACATGATCGAAAAGCTATATGAAGCAAGTACAGCAGGTGTAAAAATTCGTCTGATAGTTCGTGGCATCTGTTCGTTAATTCCCGGTGTACCCGGATTGAGTGAAAATATAGAAGCGATAAGTATTGTCGATAAATTTTTGGAACATAGCCGCATCTTCATTTTTTGTCATGGCGGCGATTCAAAATATTATCTGTCATCAGGCGATTGGATGAACCGAAATCTTGATTTCAGGTCTGAAGTTGCGGTTCCTGTTTATGATGCCGATCTGCAGGCACAGCTTATGCAATATGTTTCAATTCAATTCCGTGATAATACCAAAGCCAGAATTCACTCCAAAGGAAATACTAACGAGTATTACCGACGCAATGGCCGTCCTTATAAGGCGCAGGATGAAATTTTTAAATGGATATTAAGTATGCGTTCACATCCGCAACCACCTGTTCCATTAAAAAAGGGAAAGTCAAAGAGTGTAAAAGTCCGGAAATGAAACGCAACTTTTTGTATTTGCGATTTGATTTTTAATGTAGTTTTAACAGATGAATATGGGGAATAGGGTAATGAAATATGCTGCAATTGACATAGGTTCAAATGCAGTCCGACTTTTACTTTGCAATGCTGTAAATGAGCATGGTGTTGTTCATTTTAAAAAGTCGGAATTAGTCAGGATCCCATTGCGATTGGGAGAAGATGTATTTCGTACAGGAAGAATCGGAGAAGCCAAGACAATAACTTTTATGAAAACCATGCAAGCGTTTAAATTATTGATAGATGTGTTTGATCCAGTTTCTTACCGGGCCTGTGCAACTGCTTCAATGCGCGAAGCTGTTAATGGAAATGAACTACTCGAAAAGGTAAAGCGATCTTGTGGACTGGAAATAGAAATTATTTCAGGCAAAGAAGAAGCTGAATTGATCTATTCTAATCATGTCGAAGAATTTTTAAGTAACGATCATTCATATTTGTACATTGATGTAGGCGGTGGAAGTACAGAGTTAACGATTTTTGACAAAATGAAAATCGTAGCTTCAAATTCCTTTAATGTTGGAACGATCCGCTGGCTGGAAGGAAAAGTAAATAAAGAAACCTGGGATGAGATGAAGGAGTGGACCAGAAGTAATACTGCATTTCATCAACCCATCACTGCAATAGGATCAGGTGGAAATATCAATAAGATCTTTAAAATGATCGGCAAAAAAAGTAATTCCTTGCCCTTTGAAAAACTAAAGGAACTTTATGGCCAGATGAAAGATCAATCCCTCGACGACCGCATGGAGATCTGGGGCCTGAACCCCGATCGTGCCGATGTTATTGTCCCCGCCGCAAAGATCTACCTGAGTCAGATGAAAGCCGCCAATGCCGCAGAGATCATCGTACCGCAGTTTGGGTTG
>JAYUWA010000027.1:0-2541 GCA_043753795.1 Bacteroidota bacterium
AGAAATATTTACAAGAAATTGGCCGTGAAGAGCTTATTACCGCAGAAGAAGAAGTTCGGTTAGCACGTAAAATTAAAGAAGGTGATCAGAATGCATTGGATCGTCTTACTAAAGCCAACTTACGTTTCGTTGTATCTGTTGCAAAGCAATACCAGAATCAAGGTCTGTCATTACCCGATCTGATCAATGAAGGTAACTTAGGACTTATCAAAGCTGCAAAGCGTTTTGATGAGACTCGTGGTTTTAAATTCATTTCTTATGCAGTTTGGTGGATTCGTCAAAGTATTCTTCAGGCTTTAGCGGAACAATCAAGAATTGTTCGTCTTCCGCTTAATCAGGTTGGATCACTGAATAAAATCTCTAAAGCATATTCTAAACTTGAACAGGAATTTGAACGCGAACCTTCTCCGGAAGAATTAGCAAAGATCCTGGATATTCCAACTGAAAAAATCGCCGACACGATGCGTGTTAGCGGTAAACACGTTTCAATGGATGCTCCCTTCGTTCAAGGTGAAGATAACAGTCTGATCGATGTATTGGAGAATGCAGATTCTCCTCGTGCCGATGGTCTGTTAATGAATGAGTCTCTTCAAAAAGAAATCGACCGTTCTTTAAGTACGCTTACAGAACGCGAACGCGAAGTGATCCGATTATTTTTTGGAATTGGAATGCCTCATGGCCTTACTCTTGAAGAGATCGGTGCAAAATTCGATTTAACCCGTGAGAGAGTTCGTCAGATAAAAGAAAAAGCGATTCGTCGTCTTCGTCATAAATCAAGAAGCAGATTGTTAAAAGCTTATCTTGGATAATCTTCTAATAGCATTATGACCTTATAAATCATTCAACAGACAGCTTTCAATAAAATGAAAGCTGTCTGTGTTTTAATAAAACAGGAACACTACATTTAAAAAAAAAACATCCTATTATGTCAACTGAGGCACTTAAAAATCAATCAAACGTCAATCACAAAGACAAGTATGAAAATGAACTGGCCGACTGGATCCAGCAAGAGAAATCTGCAATTGCACTGATACATGTTGCAGGAACATTATGGTTTGATAAATCTGTTGAACTTGTACTTTTCAGAAACCAACTTGTCGACAGAAGTGCAAGTGAAATATTGAATCTGCATCAGTACAGCAAACAAATGGTCAACAGACCGATCAATGTGATTGATACTCTTGCTTTGGCAAAAGAAATGAATAAAGTTGACCTTGCTCCTTCACGTATTGATATTGGAAAACTTGCTGCTGAATGGGTACTGGAAAGAAAAAATTATAAAACAACAGAAGAATTCATCGGCGATAAACTTAAAGACTTCATCGGAAAAGGTAAACGTGTAATGGTACCGAAAGATGTTGTGCTTTATGGTTTCGGCCGTATTGGAAGACTTTTGATGCGTGAACTTATTTCACAAGCAGGAAAAGGTGAACAACTTCGCCTCCGCGCTGTGGTCACACGTAATAATAGCGATGAAGATATTGCAAAACGTGCTGACTTACTTCGTAATGATTCAGTACATGGTGCTTTTCCGGGAACTGTCATTGAAGATTTTGCAAATAAGGCTTTGATCGTAAACGGACATTCTGTTCAGATGATAGCTGCCAATGATCCCGGAGCGATTGATTATACATCATATGGAATCAATGATGCTCTAATCATCGACAACACCGGAGTTTCCCGAGACCGTGAAGGATTGAGCAAACATTTGAGTTCAAAAGGAGCAAGTAAAGTTTTACTTACAGCTCCGGGAAAAGGAGATGTTCCAAATGTTGTTTATGGTGTGAATGAAGAAAGTTTTGATCACCATACAGAAACAATTTTCTCTGCAGCAAGTTGTACTACCAATGCTATTGTACCTGTTTTGGCAGTAATAGAAAAAGCTTTGGGAATAGATAAAGGACACATTGAAACAATTCACTCCTATACAAATGATCAGAATCTTCTCGATAACTATCATAAGAAATATCGTCGTGGAAGATCTGCAGCTTTGAATATGGTCATCACTGAAACAGGTGCCGATAAAGCTGTCGCAAAAGTTCTTCCTCCGCTTGCAGGTAAGTTAACAGGTAATGCAGTGCGTGTCCCGACACCGGATGTTTCTCTGGCAATTTTAAATCTGACAGTAAAAAAAGAAACAAGTAAAGACGGAGTGAATGAAATTCTTAAAAACGCTGCGCTTAGCGGACCGCTAGTGGAACAAATTCAATATTCAGTTTCCAATGAACTAGTATCGACAGATCTTGTCGGAAATCCTTGTGCATCTATCGTTGATAGTCCGGCAACAATTGTTTCCAAAGACAACAAGAGTTTGGTTCTTTATGTCTGGTATGATAATGAATATGGTTACTCCCGTCAGGTTGTAAGATATGCGAAGTATTTGGCGGATGTGATTCGGTTGAGGTATTATTGATTGACTTTGTTTGTTTTTCGTAATTCTCGTAATCCATGCTACAAAAAATCGATTTTTAATGACTGGCATTGATTATAATTGAATTATTCAAAAATGAAACTGAGTACCTTAGAAAACGAATGGGTCCT
>JAYUWA010000028.1:0-2537 GCA_043753795.1 Bacteroidota bacterium
AGTGTTAAAAAAAATTATTTGTAACCTCTTTCCCCAAGTCACACACTCCCCACTTTTCACTTTTCAGCGATGGTCTTCAAAAACGCAATCGCCTCATCAACTGTATCAATATTCCTGACAGTCAAAGAAAGTTTCGATTTCTCTTCACGGAGTTTTACTTTATGAGAATGCTTCTGCACATATTTCAGTACCTGATTGAATACTTCAGACTGATAAAATGGCGAGACCTGATTACTGATGAAGTAGCCAATGAATCGCATGTTTTTTAATACTACTTTTTCAAATCCATACTTTTCAGCAAGCCATCTCAATTTGATCGTTGCTAAAAGCTCCTCGGCTTGCTTTGGAATCGGACCAAACCGATCTTTCAACCTTACTGCAAATTCCTCCAACTTTTCTTCCGTTGAAATACTATCAAGTTCTTTGTAAAGTATTAATCTCTCGGTTACACTATTCACATAATTAGCTGGCAAAAGAATTTCCATGTCGGTATCGATCTGACAATCGGCAACGAATTTCCGTTCTGCTGTTGGATCTGCTTCAAACACTCCGGCGAAATCTGTATCTTTTAATTCCTGCACTGCCTCATCAAGGATCTTATGATACATTTCAAAACCTATCTCTGAAATAAATCCGCTTTGTTCTCCTCCGAGTAAATTTCCTGCTCCACGAATATCAAGATCACGCATGGCAACATTGAATCCTGAACCAAGATCCGAAAACTCTTCAATGGCTCTCAGTCGTTGTTTCGCTTCATTGGTTAAAACAGACATTGGCGGAGCTAATAAAATGCAAAATGCTTTTCTGTTTGAACGCCCTACTCTACCCCGCATCTGATGCAGATCACTCAATCCAAAATTCTGGGCCTGGTTGATGATGATCGTATTGGCATTGGGAATATCAAGTCCTGATTCTATGATCGTAGTTGCAACAAGAATATCGAACTCATGTTCGATGAACTCCATAATTGTTCCTTCCAGTTTTTCACCATCCATTTGCCCATGACCAATTCCTATTCGTGCTTTCGGCACAAGCTTCTGAAGTTTTCCTGCTATATCATGAATATCAGAAACACGGTTATGAATAAAGAAAACTTGTCCGTCACGTGATAGTTCATACTCTATTGCTTCCTTGATGATCTTATCATCGAAAACGTGCAACTCCGTTGTTACCGGTTGACGATTAGGCGGCGGAGTGTTGATGATGCTTAAATCTCTTGCTCCCATAAGTGAAAACTGTAATGTCCGCGGGATAGGCGTTGCTGTAAGTGTAAGCGTATCTACATTGACACGTATTGCTTTCAACTTTTCTTTTGCTGCGACTCCAAATTTTTGTTCTTCATCAATGATCATCAATCCGAGGTCATTGAACTTTACATCCTTGCCAAGCAAGCGATGTGTACCTATGATAATATCAATCTTACCTTTCTCCATTTCAGCAAGCGTTTCCTTCTGTTTTGCAGCAGATTTAAAACGATTGATATAATCAACTGTACAGGGGAAATCTTTGAGTCGTTCGCTGAATGTATTAAAATGTTGCAATGCGAGAATAGTTGTTGGAACGAGAACAGCGACTTGCTTTCCATCTGTTACAGCTTTGAATGCAGCTCTGACAGCAATCTCAGTTTTTCCAAAGCCAACATCACCACAGATAAGTCTGTCCATCGGATATTCACGTTCCATATCCTTCTTTACATCTACAGTTGATTTTACTTGATCCGGTGTGTCTTCATAGATAAAACTAGCCTCTAACTCATTCTGCAGATAAGTATCCGGATTGAAAGCAAAGCCTTTCGTAGCTTTTCTTTTTGCATAAAGAGCAATAAGATCTTTGGCAATGTCTTTTACTTTCTTTTTGGTCTTCTGCTTAAGTGTTGCCCAGGTTGTAGAACCAAGTTTGTGTAATGAAGGAGCAGTTCCATCCTTACCTGTATATTTAGCGATCCGATGCAGTGAATGAATGCTTACATAGAGAATATCATTGTCTTTATAAATAAGCCGAACAGCTTCCTGCGGTTTATCATTAGCAATGATCATCTCCAGTCCGGCAAATCGACCGACGCCATGATCAATATGAGTCACATAATCGCCTGGTTTCAGTGAATAGATTTCTTTAAGAGTGATCGCTTCGTTGCGCGAATAATTTTTCTTTAGCCTGAAACGATGATAACGGTCAAAGATCTGATGATCTGTATAACAAGCCAGCTTCAGATCATGATCTACAAAACCTTCATGAAGCGACAGCAAGAGTGTTGTGAATTCAACTTTATTCTCCAGCTTATTTTTCTTTTCAAGATCTTCAAAGATTGCATAAAGTCTTTCAACTTGTTTAGAAGAATCAGCAAAAATAATATTCTTTATTTTTTGTGCATGATTTGCCTGAAGATTTCTGATCAGCAGGTCAAAATTTTTGTTGAATGACGGTTGTGGAGAGAATGAGAACTTAAACAATTCAGCATTTTTAAAATGCTGTCGGTTTCCGAATTCCACAGTTGATTTATCAGCAATCTTTTCTGCTATGATCTTAGCGCTATCAAA
>JAYUWA010000029.1:0-7812 GCA_043753795.1 Bacteroidota bacterium
TGAAAGCATCCCGTCGTGATTAGCCCCAATCTCAAATTATATTCATGTCATCCTGTAAGGACCTATTCGGTTTCTAAGGAACAAACTTACCTACAAAGCAAATGCTGAAAGCATCTCGTCGGTAACATACTCTCATCACCCATAGAATAGTCATCCTGTAAGGACCCATTCGGTTTCTAAGGAACATCCTTTGCTACAAAGCAAATGCTGAAAGCATCCCGTCGGTTAACGTCCTACCATCACCCATTGAATAGTCATCCTGTAAGGACCCATTCGATTTCTAAGGAAGATACTCTACTACAAAGTAAATGCTGAAAGCGCCCGTCGGTTATATCTCTAATATCGCATATTGAAAAAGTGATTTTTTGCTGCGCTCTACTCAAACTTAAGTGGGAAATATATTCTAAAAAATAAAACACTAAGTTCACTAAAATTTGTCACAAGAACACAAGTGAAATCCTGTGTTCTTGTGATAAATTTTAGTGATCTTGTGTTAAAGATTTTTCCTGCAGATTTTTTTCTTTATCCTTCAAACTTACAACATGAATTAAAGATCCGGCGTCGGTATCGTATTAAACAATCTCTTCCATCTAACCTTCCCGAAAAACTCTCCATGTGTATCCCAACTCATCCAGATGAATACTGCTTTACCGACAACATGATCTTCAGGAACGAATCCCCAAAAACGGGAGTCGGCGGAATTGTGTCGGTTGTCACCCATCATGAAATAGTAGTTCAGTTTGAAAGTGTAACTTGTTATTGCCTGACCATTGACGATGATCTGTCCGTTGCGCTCTTCAAGTTTGTTCTGCTCGTATTCACCGATCACTTTTCTGTAAAGTGAAATGTTTGATGTATCTATTTTTATTGTTGCTCCTTTTTGCGGAATATATAGTGGACCAAAGTTGTCTACGTTCCAATCGTATCTATTGTCGAACGGGAAAATAAAATCCTGATAAATTCCTACAGGCACTGTATTGGCATCAATTCGCTGTACATTTCCAAAGCCTTTCATTTCGTCGGCTTCCTTGGCCGTCAGATGGAAATTAAATTCTGTCGGTGAAAGTTGTTCTTCCCTCAGTTGTAATCGTTGTACTGCCTGATAGGAAAAGCCTGATCCGTCTGTAATTACATGATAAGACGATTGAACAAATTCCGGGTCAGGATAATGTTTATTCCCAATATATACTTCTCTTTCTTTGATTGTGATCGTATCGCCGGCAACTCCAATACAACGCTTTATGTAATTTTCTTTTTTATCGATCGGACGCCCTTCATTTTCTGCAGGCCAATTGAAGACAACACAATCACCACGTTTTACATCTCCAAATCCCGGTAAGCGATGGTAGCCGATCTTAATCCATTCAAGATAAGATTTTCCACCAACCAAAGGCATTGTATGATGTGCAAATGGGAATGAAAGCGGAGTCATTGGAACACGTGCACCATAACTTACTTTTGATACAAAAAGAAAATCACCAACCATCAACGATTTTTCCATTGATGGAGTAGGAATAGTGTAAGCTTCAATGAAGAATGTTCTTATGATTGTTGCAGCAATGACTGCAAAGATGATGGCATCAATCCATTCACGTGTTGCTGATTTTCGTTGTCCGGGTCTTGATTTAAGAAGGAACCAGACTCCTACAGTAAATATTCCGAATATGATATCCTTTATAAGATCCCAGTTGATTTTGAATCTGTTCATCGTTGTGTTTTGGTGGTTATTTTCGTGGTAAACTAAAACAATATTATGAATTTAGTTTGATTTTTCTATTAGTATCCTGATTGCTACCAAAATACGTTTTAATTGCACTTTTATTTGTTAAGTCGGTGTTAAACAATATAACATCCACTTAATTGCAGTAAAACTACTAGAGTTGAAGCATGTCCTTCATTGTAAAGACACCTTTTTTTCCTTGCAACCATTCTGCAGCAGTCAATGCACCAATTGCAAAACCTTGTCTGCTTAAAGCCTTGTGTACAATTTCTATTTCATCAACATCGGAAAAATACTTTACAATATGAGTTCCCGGAATCTCATCTTCACGGGTTGAGAAGATCGGTAATTCCCCTTCACTTTCAGCGCCCATACTCACACTTTCATCAGTTTTATAATTTACCCAATGTTTCACTCTGTCGATATTTTCGATTACATCCTGGGCAATAGTAATTGCAGTTCCACTTGGAGAATCCAGTTTTTCAAGATGATGACTTTCATGGATCAACACTTCATCGTATTGAGTTTGTGAATTCATCAGTTGCGCTAATTTCTTGTTGACTTCAAAAAACAAATTCACTCCGATACTGTAATTAGCAGCATAGAAAAATGCGCCGGCAGATTCTTTACAGTCTTTCGAAATGGAATCAAGTTGATCATACCAACCTGTTGTTCCACAAACAACAGGAACTCCGGCTTTAAAACATTTTCTGATATTCTCGGCAGCGGAGTCAGGTCGTGAGAACTCAATTGCCACATCAGCACCTTTCAGATCTCCTGTGTCGATGTATTTAGAATTGTTCACATCAACACGTAATACGATCTGATGTCCTCGTCTTAAAGCGATTTGTTCAATGGTCTTGCCCATTTTACCATAACCTATCAATGCAATTTTCATGTCTTTCTATTTATGAAATTAAATGGTTCTATTTGAATGTAAAAGTAAATTGCAAGCCTGCCTGCATATTTCTTCCCGGTGACTGAAACAGAGTTGGACCAGTGTGCATGGAGAGATCGTCGCTGATATCAAAATCCATCAACTGCGAATCAACATAAGCATCGATTATATTTAATGTGTAGAGAACACCTGTTAGTATATAACTCAGATCCCGGTTTCTTCTGTAAAAATCTTTTCTAACCGTAAGATCTGCATCACTGAATCGTGGAAACTGATCGATCGTTGTTGAATCGTTATCATTTCTGATGATCAATGCAGTTTTATATTTTTTGAATTCTGTATTATTGGTGCTGATGAAATAATACAGTGTACCGAAACCTGCATATAATATTGGAAGTTTCCAGTATTTTTTATTGTAAGCCTGGCCTAATCCGGGAACCACTGCTGAAAACAACGCAGCTCTGTTAGAACGCTGTTTTGCACTCAAACTAATTGAATCCTTCTGTGCGCTTTGTGCATTTAAAATGGATGCCAGCGACAAAAAAATAAAAGTTGAAAAGAGAAATGTGACAATGGTCGACTTCATCGGCAATTGACCGCTGATCAGTAATTAAGTAATTCCAGTACGCGATTCAGATCTTCATCGTTCTGGAAAGGGATAACGATTTTTCCACTTCCATTATTCGCTCTCTGCAACTGGATCTTCGCACCGAAATGGCTGGTCAGAATATTTTGTATTTTACTGAACTCAAATGAAAGTTGATCTTTCATCTCGTCCTTTTTTTTCTTGATAGTAGATTTATTTCCGGTCTCTCTTGCAAGCAATTCAACATCACGTACACTTAGATTCTTATTCAGGATCTCCCGGTAGATGTATAATTGTTTGTCGATATCATCAACACCTAAAATTGCGCGTGCATGTCCCATCGAAATTTTTCCATCACGTACGGATGCCTGAATATCGGGTGGTAACTTTAAGAGTCGTAAAAAGTTTGTTACTGTACTTCTGTTTTTTCCAAGACGCTCGCTGAGTTCTTCCTGTGTCAATCCACATTCATCGATCAATCGCTTGTAACTTAAAGCAACTTCCAATGCATTCAGATCTTCCCGCTGGATGTTCTCAACGATTGCCATCTCTAGCATTCCTTGATCATTGGCAACTCTGATATATGCAGGTATTGTTTTTAATCCGGCCAGCTTTGATGCCTTATAACGACGTTCACCTGAAATGATCTGGTATTTATCATATCCAAGCTTACGAACTGTTATCGGCTGAATAATTCCTTGTTCTTTGATCGATGTAGAAAGTTCTCCTAACGAAGTATCATCAAAGTCAACACGAGGTTGAAAAGGATTTGGCTCAATTTGCTCTAATGGAATTTGTGCAATAGAACCAACAACCCCACCGGTAGAAGCAGAATTTACATTCGATGTTACGTCGCTATCAGAACTCTCTAGTAATGCACTAAGCCCTTTGCCAAGTGCGCTCTTCTTAATTGTCATCAGTTACAGCAATTTTTTTGTCAGCTTCTTTGATCTTCGTCAAATTATTTTTCTGAAGGATCTCGCGGGCAAGATTTAAATAATTTACAGAGCCTTTACTGCTGGCATCATGCATAATAATGGTTTGTCCGAAACTCGGCGCTTCACCTAATTTTGTATTTCTCTGAATGATCGTATCGAAAACCATTTGTTGGAAATGAGTTTTCACTTCTTCAACAACCTGATTCGATAATCTCAATCGACTGTCATACATCGTTAACAGAATTCCTTCGATTGCGAGTTCGGCATTCAATCGGCTTTGAACGATCTTGATCGTATTCAGTAATTTTCCTAAACCTTCCAATGCAAAATATTCACATTGTACAGGAATAATCACTGAATCTGCAGCAGTAAGTGCATTGATAGTTACCAGACCGAGTGAAGGCGAACAATCGATGATAATAAAATCGTAGTCCGCTCTGATTTTCTCAAGCACATCTTTCATCTTTCTTTCACGCTGTGAAAGATTGATCATTTCAATTTCTGCACCGACAAGATCGATGTGAGATGGAAGCAGAAACAGATTCGGAGTTTCTGTTTTCAGGATAATATCTTTCGGATCAGCTTCGTTGATGATACATTCGTAGATGCTGGTCTTTATTGTACGTGGATCGAATCCTACTCCGGAAGTAGCATTTGCTTGTGGATCGCTGTCAATCAATAATGTTTTGTATTCCAACACGGCCAGACTTGCAGCAAGATTCATTGCTGTAGTGGTTTTTCCAACGCCGCCTTTTTGATTGGCAATTGCTATGATTTTTCCCATAGGATTTATTTTTTGTTAATCAGATTTCTCTTGTTTCACCAACGGATAATAAGAACAATTCTTTTCCGCTTAGTTCAAATTTTGTTTTAGCTTCTTTCGCTTCAATTTTAATATGCTCAAATGTGTCGAAATGCATACCTATTACTTTATCACAACGGACAAAATCAGATGCAATGACAGCATTATCTATTCCCATTGTATAATTGTTGCCGATAGGAAGGAAAGTGTAGTGCATTTTTTTAAAATCACCGATCAGTTTCATATCCAGGTGCAAAGCTGTATCACCGGCATAATAGAAGTTGAAGTCTTCGCTTTCTACTAGGAAGCCCATTGCATTGCCGCCATATGATCCGTCTGGTAATGAACTTGAATGGACTGCATTCACACATTTGATCTTTCCGAAATCGAAGATCCAGTGACCCCCGATATTCATCGAATGGGTATTTGTTATTCCTGCCTTTTTTACCCACTCAATAATCTCAAAATTAGATACAACAACTGCATTGGTCTGTTTTGCGATTTCAATAAGATCAGCAACATGGTCCCAATGACCATGAGTGACAAGTATATAATCGGCTTTGATCGACTTGATATCGATTGCTGCTGCCAATGGGTTTGGTCGTATGAATGGGTCGAATAAAATTCTTTTCCCGCTTATTTCAACTAAAAAGCAAGAATGCCCGTAATATGTTAATACCATAATTGTTACACAAAATGCAAAAAT
Source organism: Bacteroidota bacterium (assembly GCA_043753795.1). Lineage (GTDB taxonomy): Bacteria > Bacteroidota > Bacteroidia > AKYH767-A > 2013-40CM-41-45 > JADKIH01. Next base: position 5,651 of record JAYUWA010000029.1, read on the forward strand.
AAGCGATTTATCTGCTGATTTAGCCTTAAAGTTACAAACAATTATTTCTGTTACGTTTTTTGCACATATAAATATTTTTCTATTTTTGTCACGTTCCATTTAAACTAACCACATTAAGCTATATGTCAGAGCACAATAATCAACGGGAAGAGGTTTTTTCGAAATCTGTACGTGCCGGAAAACGAACGTACTTCTTTGATGTAAAAAGCACGAAGGCGAATGACTATTATCTTACGATCACGGAAAGTAAAAAACGTCTCGGAAATGATGGAACACCTTTTTACGAAAAGCACAAGATTTTCCTCTACCGCGAAGATTTCGAAAAATTTTTAGACGGAATGAATGAAGCATTTGATAAAGTTCATTCAATGAAAGGGAATGAGCCTGTTGACTACAATCATAGTCACAGTGAAAATGGATCAGAAGACACTTCTGCTCAGGATCATAATACAACATCTTTTAGTGATGTGAATTTTGATGACTTGGGAAAATGACCGGGATTTTTGACCGGGATTTTTAAATGATTTTTCTGGATTACCTGGAATTTGATTTAAGCCGATTTCGTCCGGATATCAAATATTTCTTTTCCCGTTAATCCATTAAATCCATTAAATCCAGGTCCTACTTAGCAAACTGACCGCTGAATTTTTCCTTCAAGTATTCTCCCGTTGCCGACTCTTTACATTTTGAAAGATCTTCAGGTGTTCCTTCGAAGATAATATGTCCGCCGTTTTCTCCGCCTTCAGGACCGAGATCAATTGCCCAGTCTGCACATTTTATCACTTCTGAGTTGTGTTCGATCACAAGAATAGTATTTCCCTGATCAAGTAACATATCAAAGGCCTTTAGCAATTTCTTGATGTCGTGGAAATGTAATCCTGTTGTCGGCTCATCGAAAATGAATAGAGTATGAGTATGGTTATTACCTTTCTGAAGAAATGATGCAAGCTTGATGCGCTGTGCTTCACCACCTGAAAGTGTACTGGATGATTGTCCGAGTCGAACGTATCCCAGACCAACATCAGCCAATGGTTTTAACTTAGCTGCGATCTTAGCATCATTATTAAATGATTTGATCGGTGAACTAAAGAAATCGATTGCTTCATCAACAGTCATGTTTAACACGTCTGCAATGTTAACTCCTTTATATTCTACATCGAGAATTTCCTGCTTGAATCTTTTTCCATGACAGCTTTCACAAGTAAGATGAATATCAGCCATGAACTGCATTTCAATCGTAACTTCCCCTTCGCCTTCACAAACATCACAACGGCCACCTTCAACATTAAACGAGAAATGACTTGGTTTATATTTTCGTGATCGGGATAAGGGTAGGTCGGAAAATAATGCACGGACTTCATCATATGCCTTTACATAAGTCACCGGATTCGATCGTGATGATTTACCGATCGGATTCTGATCGACAAATTCAATTGCAGAAAGTTTATTGTAATCCCCACTGATCTTATCGAATGCTCCTGTCTGCTCACCAAAACCACCATGGATCTTTTTAAGTGCCGGATAAATTACTTTTTTAACTAGTGAAGTTTTCCCGCTTCCGCTGACACCGGTAACAACTGTCATGACGCCAAGCGGAATTTTCGTTGTTATGTTCTTCAAATTATTTTCGCGCGCACCTTCGATCTTAAAGAAGCTGGTTGAAATCCTTCGCTTATAGGGAAGTGGAATGCTTTCACGTCCACTAAGATATTTTCCGGTATACCCGTGGTTATCTTTTAAGATCTCTTCGAATGTTCCCTGGAAAATTAATTCGCCACCATTACGCCCGGCATCCGGACCAATGTCAATCAACTGATCAGCAGCTTTCATGATCTCTTCTTCATGCTCAACAATGATCAATGTATTTCCAACATCGCGTAATGATTTCAAAACTTTTATCAATCTGTTTGTATCTTTTGGATGAAGTCCGATGCTTGGTTCGTCAAGAATATACATTGAGCCAACAAGACTGCTTCCCAATGAAGTTGCCAGATTTATTCTTTGTGATTCTCCACCTGACAATGTATTTGAAAGGCGGTTCATTGTTAGATAGCCTAAACCAACATCACTTAAAAATTGCAACCTGTTTGTAATCTCAACTAAGATTCGTTTTGCTACTGCAGTCTCATAAACTGTTAGTTCCAGTTGAGCGAAAAATTCAC
>JAYUWA010000030.1:0-2534 GCA_043753795.1 Bacteroidota bacterium
AATCTGCGATTTTATCTGCCCTTCATCTGCGAAAATCTGTGGGAAAAAAAACACAGTACCTTAAAGATATTCTGCAAATTACCCAATCTGATTAATTAGATTAAAACCCCTTTTTTCAGAGGATTTGGGCAAAATTTCAAAAAGTATAACTTATTGAATTGCAATATCTTGCAAACATAAAACCCTGAAAACCCGCATCGTTATTAAAAATATTCTACCTTCGCACCCCTAATAATTTACAATGATTACTCAGGTAGAAAACGAAAAAATGTCAAAAGACACGACAAATCCTTATGAATCGATGATCCGACGCTTCGAGGTTGCAGCGAAGATCATGGATCTGGATGAAGACACTTACAACATTCTGAAAACTCCGCACAGACAATATCTGGCGAGCCTTCCGATCAAGATGGACAATGGAAAGATCGAAGTATTCGAAGGATACAGAATCGTTCACAATACAAGCCGCGGCCCTTCGAAAGGCGGAATCCGGTACTCAATGGAAGTAAACCTGGATGAAGTAAAAGCACTCGCTGCATGGATGACATGGAAGTGTGCAATTGCTGATATCCCTTATGGTGGTGCTAAAGGCGGGATCACTGTGAATCCTTCAAAATTATCTGAAGGCGAATTAGAAAGACTGACTCGTGCCTATACAGCAGCAATGGTTGACGTATTTGGTGTCGACAAAGATATTCCTGCACCGGATGTTGCAACCGGTCCGCGCGAAATGGCTTGGATCGTTGACGAATATTCAAAACTTAAAGGTGCCTTTACTCCGGGAGTTGTAACAGGCAAACCGCTTCACTTAGGTGGATCAGAAGGCCGAGTTGAGGCAACAGGACGTGGTGTTACTGTCGCTGCAATGGAAGCGATGAAAAAAATTAAAATGGATCCTAAGAAAGCTATCGGTGCTGTTCAAGGATTCGGAAACGTTGGATCAATAACAGCGAAGCACATGGATGAACATGGAGTTCGCATTGTTGCGATCTCAGATCATACCGGTGCATTTTATAATGCAAAAGGAATCAACATTGAAAAAGCTATTGCTTACAGAAATGGAAACAATGGCGTGTTAAGAGGTTTCTCTGAAGGAAAAGAAATCACTAACGAAGAGCTCTTGGAACTCGACGTTGATGTCCTTGCTCCTTGTGCTCTTGAAAATCAGATCACCGGTTCAAATGCTGATCAGATCAAAGCGCAATTGATCGTTGAAGGTGCTAACGGTCCTATCACTGCCGGAGCTGACGAGATTCTGACTAAAAAAGGAATCATCGTTGTACCTGATATTCTTGCAAATGGTGGTGGGGTTACTGTCTCTTATTTCGAGTGGACTCAAAACCGATTCGGTTACTACTATCCGGAAGATGAGATCAACAAACGCGCTGACAGATATATGATCAATGCATTCAAAAACATCTGGGCAGTTGCTGATAAACATAAGGTGTCTTTGAGAATTGCAGCTTACATCTTTGCAATTGAAAAGGTGTCAATATCTTTAAAATCCAGAGGAAGCTACTGATATAGCTCCATATAATTATTAAAAAAGGAGATTGTTATCTCCTTTTTTTTATTTTGCACCCATTACCATTTAGAAAATTAACAAAATGACAATTCACAAAGAAGGTTATGCATCATTGGCAATTTCACTGATTGTTTTAACTGCAATCAATATTGCTTCCGATATTTTCATCGGACCTGAATATAACTGGATCAAAATAGCGATCCTTTCTATCTCTGTAATTCTCTTTCTTATTGTACTGCAGTTCTTTCGTCATCCAAGCAGAAATCTGACGAAGAATGAAAAATATATCGTTGCACCGGCAGATGGAAAGGTGGTTGTAATCGAAGAAACAACGGAGACAGAAGTTCTTAAGGACAGACGGATCCAGGTATCAATCTTCATGTCGCCTATCAATGTGCATGTTAACCGGTATCCTATCAGTGGACAAATCACTTTTTCTAAATATCATCCGGGATTATTTCTTGTAGCATGGCATCCGAAATCTTCAACCGAAAACGAACGTACAACTGTAGTCATTGAAAATGGAGCAAAGACCCCTATCCTACTCCGACAAATTGCCGGAGCACTGGCAAGACGAATCGTTTGCTATCCTAAAGCGGGGTGGATGGTAAACCAAGGCGAAGAACTTGGTTTTATTAAATTCGGTTCGCGTGTGGATATTTTTTTACCTTTGGGCACTAAGATTGTAGTGGGAATGAATCAGGTTGTTAAAGGTGGAGTTACTATACTTGCCGAATTGAATAATTCTAAAATTGAATAAATTTTCCAGCGTTTTTTATTAAACTTAAAAGAGATCATATTACGCGAATGAAAAATTACACCCCATCTGTGATCATTAAACTATCCTTTTTATTCTTGTTTTTTTTCTGTAATAATGTTTACAGCCAGAATTCCTATTATGATTGGAGAGTAGTTGATAATGATGGCTCTTTTAATCATATGTTTGGAGATGAGTTATCATGTACATATATATTATCAAATGGTCGAAGCGCCATTTTTGGATCTGTAA
>JAYUWA010000031.1:0-7781 GCA_043753795.1 Bacteroidota bacterium
AGCAGCAGTTGCACCGGCAATGGTACCTTGCATAACAACCGTGTTGTAGTATACATTAGTAGCAGAACCTACTCCACCACCAAGAATAATACCTGCACTGAAGTCACCGCTTGTTCCATTAGCAGATACACCACTGATCATATTGTTAGCGATCAAGTTTGTTCCCGAAGTAGCTGATGCTAAAGCAATACCTACTGCAGAGAATGTTCCTGAATTCACAACAGATCCAATTGTATTTTTAGTTACAGTTGCGTTGGTTACTTCATTTCCTGCAGATGTTGTAGCAGAAACTGCAGTTCCCATACCTAACGTTATACCGAATACATCTGGTGACGACGTCTGAGCTATGTTAGAAATAGAGTTTCTTGAAATTGTGATATTATTTTCAAAACCAACCCAGATACCACCTTTTGCATTTGCACTGGCAGTCATCGTGTTTTGATTAATAATAGTACCTGAATTCTTGTTGGCAGCACTTGCTCCTTGAGAATAGATACCATATTGACAACCAGATATTGCGTTATTAATAAACGAGTTGTTATTGTTTCCATTACCTAATGAAGTTGTACTGATAGTTGAACTACCTGAACCGGCAGCGAACAACGTCTGAGTAACTCCGTTACCAGCAAGATTACAATTGATAACCGAGTTTCCAGTAGCTCCGTCAGCTCCGGCAGTCTGGATCCAGACCACGGCAGAAGTAGTTCCTGTATTCGTGTTTGTAATTGTAAGATCACGACTTGCTGAAGCAGAAGGACAAACGGTATTAGCTGTTGCTCCTGCTGAACCATCAATAGTTATATTATCAGCACCATTAATGACAAACAACGCTGACGATGAAGTTCCAGTGATACTGGTTGTTCCAGTCGGTTTGATCACTAAAGATCCTGTTCCAGAATTTGCGTTAATTGTAATTGGGAAAGTCTCTGAAGGATAAGTAGCATCTATTAAACTTAATGTTACTGTTCCGCTAAGACAAGCATTATTTACAGCTGCAATTGCGGCTGTTATAGTAGTATACGTTCCTGCTGCACCAACAGTATATGTGCCTGAAAGGGAAGCTAGGTTGGTATAAGAACTAGGTGTAGTCGGTGGTGTTGAAGCTGCTGGAGGATTGATTGAGAAACCTGCCGCTCCTGCTGATGGGAAAGCTCCCACATTTGGAGTAGAGGCATTATCCTGAGCTACTACATAATAAGAAACTACATCACCTCCAACAGAACCTGTTCCGATCGAAAATGTGTAAGTACTACCTGATACAAATGTTCCTGTTACAGCTGTATAAGCGCCTGCATTAATTCTAAAATATGCAACCGGCAAACCTGCTCCTGATGTCGGAACACCACTTGCATCCGTTATTGAAGCTGTTAATGTTCTGGCTCCGGCTGTACATGAATTGGTAAGTGCTGTATAAGAAATATTAGGAGCAGTAAAGTCAGCAGCAACTCCAGCAAGTTCCCAGGCACCCATATCCGGTGTAGAAACGTTACGTGTTGTTCCTGCATAATCCGTTGTGAAACCTGAAATTGTTGCTCCACCACTTTCAATCTGAGTTGCAATACTTGTATTGTATTTCAAGAAATCTGCACTCGATCCTGTTGTGCTCTGCCAAGTCGGGTTTTCAGAGACTGAGCCCTGATCGCGCGTCGCCATTGCAGTTTTATATGCAGCGAATGTTGCTTGTGGAGTAACTCCATCTGTATATATAGTAGCATTACTATAGAATAAGTTGTTATTGGAGCTTGTAGAATATGTTGTCAAAGTAGCTGATGATCTACGGTGAGCAACTGCAAGACCTGCACCTGTTACCGAAGATAAGTTGACAAATATGTTGTTTCTTAATGTTACTGTTGGAGTAGTAGAAACAGAAACAGCGCTTGATCCGAAGAGAGCGCCTGAACTTGATCCGTTAAGGTATACAGTATTAAAATATGCGTTTACAGTTGTACCGCCGGTAATGTTCAATCCGTTTAATGGATTGGCAGCATTGGCAACCGAAGTACGCAAATCGCCACTTATATTATTATGTATTGTAACAGTAGTTCCTGCTGAAACAAGAATACCATTTACCGTTGAAGAAGCATTGCTTCCTGATAAATCATAGATCTTGTTGTTAAATGCAAAGGTGTTTGAACCTCCTGATATGCTAATACCACTAACTGCAGATGCACCTGTCGATGACAAGGTGTTTATTGCATTGTTATTAAGATTAACAAGAGTTGAAGAGTTCGAACAGCTGATTCCTATTACAGTTCCACCTGTTCCTGAAGAAACAAGGTTGTTAACTGTGTTTGAAGCTATCGTTACAGAAGTTGCTGTATTAACAGTTGAACCAATTGTGATACCAGTAATAGCACCCTGACCGGCTATGTTTGTAACAGTGTTGCTTGACAAACTTGAAACACCATTCCAATATGTAAAGTTCATTGCATTAATCGTTGCTGCACCTGTAGTCCAGTTATTCAGCACGTTGCCTGAAACTGTTCTTGTTGCTGCTGTACCTCCATCTGTGTAACTGATACCTGTAATTGTTGTAGCACCGGTTAAATTCAGATTTGAGAAGTTATTATTCTGGCAATTTGAAACTGCACCTGCAACAGTAGAACCGTTGTCAAGGATTAAGTTAATTGTACCACCAGCACCAGTTTTTGTGAAACCTGTTACAATTGAGTTTCCATTTACTGTCTTAGTTCCATTTGATGGAGCAGTAAAACTGTGCGAGATGAAAGCAACACTGCCTGTCGTATTGACCGACATGTTTGTAAAAGTGTTATTACTTATAGAAGTAAATTGATTCGTACTTGTTACAGTAATGAATGTGATCGCACCAGAAGCAGCTACTGTGTGACCCCAAGTATTGAAATCATTATTATTAATATTAACAGTACTAGTTGTAGTTGCAGATCCTGAAGGGTAACTGATTCCTGTCATTGCACCTGCAGCTAATCCGCTTCTTAAAGATATAATATTATTGTTAAGAGTATTTGTAAATGTCCCTGTTGGAGTAATAGAAGCAGCAGGAATTTGAATTCCATTCAGAGTTCCTGTTGTTACACCACCATTTGAACTTGATACCGTATTATAAGAGCAATTGAATCCAATTGAGTTTCTGATCAAGATTCCGTTAGTTGTTCCGGATACGTTAGCATAACCTGAAAAAGTTCCAGTAGTACCATAATTAGTTACAGAGTTTGCCTGAGCACCACCGGTACCACCAACATCAATTCCTGTATTCATATCAGCAGCAGCAGTAGGTCCAACGATAACAATACCGTTGTTAACATCTGTCACCGTGTTACCATAGATCTTTAAACCACTGTTTCCGCCTGCAGTTGTAGTTGCTGAAGCGAGAGTAGTAACTGTTGTCGCAGCGTGCGTCGCATTGGCATAGATACCGAAAGTGTTCTGATACGTACGATTCAGATCAATAAGGTTATTAGAGATCGTATTGTTTTGAGAACCGTTAGTTGTAGTTGCATATAACAAAGCAACACCCCACTCTACCATGTTATTGGTAGCAGCAGCAGTTGTTGTGTTAGCAGCATTTTCTAACATGGAGAAACCAGTGATAGTTACAAAGTCAGCTCCTACAAGTTTGAAGATGGCATCTGTTAATGCCCCTGCAGTACCTGCGGGTGTTGGTGCTGTAATAACACTGTTAGCACTACCATTCCCCGTAATGGTAATGGTATTTACAGCAGTACCTTGTGCGGTAATACTGTAACCGCCTGCAGGTGACGTTTCCGTTCCCGTTGGACAGGTAATCACAACCGGTGCCGTAATCGTCGCAGCGTTTAGGGCTGTGATGGCACTAGCTAAACTGGTGTAGGTTCCCGCTAATCCGGACCCTCCATTTGTAGTTACGGAGAATTGTGCCGTTGCATTGGTTGATGCGAACAAACACAACGCTACGCAACTCATTGAGATCAGCCAGCGACTAAATGCCGACCCTCTCTTGTTTTGGTAGTTGTTGTTTTCCATGTTGGTTAAGTTATATTGATTTTGATTTTTGTTTTTATTCTTTTCATAGGTAGAAATAGCAAATTCCGTGAATGAAAATAAATTCATCACGGTCTTTAATTTCTGTAAAAGATAAGAGTTGCGCGTGTAATTGTTCACGTATAATCTTTTCGTTAGTTGTGAGTATTTGTATTTGCAGAAGCGACTAGAAATTGCCGCTTCGTAAAGGTGGGTATTTATTTTCTTATTTGCAATGATTACTTTTGAACACCTGTTAATTGTTGTATCGCAGTATTAACAGGCCTTTCAACGAGATATCGAACTTAGACTAATTTGTTAAATATTCCAATTAAAAGGGTTGTTTCAATCACTGATTTTGGCCAATGGCTGCTTTTAGTTGGTGAATCTCATTCTCTGCTTAACAATAACACATGTTCATTTTTGAGCAAATTTTGAAGTTTTGTTGTTTGAATGAAATTAGTGATTTTAATCAAATGTTATTGTTTTGGTAACTCCTTTACCAATTGGCGCAGATTTTATTTAGGTCAATTTTTTCTCTGTCTGGCATAAGAACGTGTCCGGGTTTTCCTCGCATTCTAAACCCTTACTTAACAACCCGCTTTAAGTTCGTATTCTGCATTGAAACTACCTCAAACTTCAAGTCATTTTCTTGTCCGGAATAACCGGTTTTTTGCTTGTTAAAATCGCTGTCTTTTCCGGCTTCAATCGTCCCGAGTTTTACCGTTTTTACCAACGTTCCCTTTGTGGAATATACATTGAGAACATAAGTGTCAGATTTACTTCCTTCATTAAAAATGATCAACTCCTTCCCTGCTTTTTCCTGAGTGGATTTCCACTGCCCAGTGAAATAGCACGGGTATAATGATGGCGTAAAATGAACCCGATACAATGCAATTGAGCGGTCGCCCATTTCATGCTTTTGTAAAAATTTACAATCCCATAAAACTGAATTGTCTTTCGAATCCACCTCCACTATTCTGTTGAGCGACCCCATACTTATTAACTTATGTCCGTCACCAAGATCCTGAACTCCGCCATATCGCGCTGTCTTTCCATTGTTGGTGGTATCCATTTTGCAACTGAATGTCCATACGATCTGCCCCGGTTTTCCATCTTTTGCTTGCGTAAATTCTATGGCTTTTGAAGGCGCCAATGAGTCTTTTGAATTACCATTGTTGAACAGCGAAAGGTTTCCGTTTGTCAAAAAATTCACATCGTGTTGCGACATAAAATTGATCTCTTTGCTGTCGGCCGATACTTCCTTTTTTCCGTCATACCGATATTCTACTTTCCCTGTACTTTTCCGGATCTTGAATATTTGATGGATGTCTCTGAAGTTGGCATATACAAATTCACCCTTGGGATCTATGTCAAAAGAATTCATGTGCCCATAGAGTTCTGCTCGAGGCGGCAATTCTCTTCTGATCGTATTGGTAACAACACCGGTTGCAAATAATTCTTTGTCGGTCAGATGATCATTCAGATCCCATGACCATACAACCTTGCCGGCTTTGTTGTATTCTATGATCGTATTGAAAAGGTATTTGATCCGCTTCGGATTGCTAAGTGAATCGATATTGATCTTCCTGATATTCTTCAGATCGACATCCGGTGGAACATTTCTCCATCCGTATTTACAACCTAAGACCATGTAGTTTCCATTTCCAAGTCGTTTAAAATCGTGATGATAAAATTCGGAAGTATCCTTAGAAACCTGGCCGTCGTTTGGAGCTTTCCATAAAATATTTCCCTGCAAATCCGTTTCACATACAAGCGAAATTCCGCTGCTGAATCCGGTACTTGAATACAATAAAATTGTTCCTGCATCCGACATTCTGAATTCAGTGATATTTGATTGCTCAATGAAGATCTTATTATCAAGTAATGGAATATACCAGACCGGTTCTCCAAACTTATTGATTATCGTTTTGGAACTGCCAACTGCTATCAATCCATTCTTGCCTTTGTCCATGTTGTTGGTCGTAACTTTAAATCGAGGCTTGTCAAGTCCGATCGTCGTATCCACTACAATACTGAAACCATAGGGACCCTTCCATTCGGTTTGTGCACCATTCACTATTCCTGCATATTTCCAGAAGTAGTTGACACCAAAAAATAAATTCTCAATCAGGGTTGCAGTTGATCTGTCGTGTATTTCATTTATCCGTTCCGGATTCGTACCTCCTATTTCTCCTGCATAAACTTCGATCACATATTCTGTTGCATTCTCAATCTGATCATATTCAAGCATGACTTGAGTAAAATTCAATTTTGCTCCCGGTGCCGGTTTGATCTCTGCACGAGTGACAGTAGCAATTAAGAATAATGAAAGAATAATGTGTATTGATTTCATGATGACTTTGATTGAATTATAGAGTTTGTAATACTTACGGTTTTATGAATTGCCTTTATTTTTCTTTCTTTGCGCAAATTAAAAAATTAATGGCAAACAAGATCGGCTCAATTTTAATCATCGGTACTCAGCGATCAGGGTCAAATCTTCTTCGGATCATGATGAATCAATTGAAGTCGATAGAAGCTCCGCATCCTCCTCATATTCTTTTAACATTTTCACCATTAATGCATTCGTATGGTGACCTTTCAGTCGAATCTAATTTCAAATTGTTAATTGATGATGTTGCCAAATTTGTTGAAGCCAACCCTGTGAAATGGGTACATATGGAATTCGACAGAGAGAAGATCAGAAGTCATTGTAAAAGCAACTCACTTGTTGAGGTCTTCAAAGCGATCTATGAGATAAAAGCCGAAATGAAAGGTGCTTCTTACTGGTGTTGCAAAAGCATGGCAAATTTGTATTTCGCTGATGCCATAGAGAAGGAAAGACTTGAGCCATTTTACATTCATCTGGTAAGAGATGGCCGCGATGTGGCGGCTTCTTTCAAAAGAGCAATTGTCGGCGAGAAACATATTTATCATTTAGCAAAGCAATGGCAGAACGAACAGGCTATTGCTTCTTCTGTGATCAGAAATTATGGTAAAGACCGATCAGCAGTTCTTTTGTATGAACAATTTATTGATGATCCTGAAAAATCGCTTACTCCTGTACTTGAAAAGATGGGTTTGAAATGGGATAATGCTATGTTGAATTATTTTACGTCTGATGAAGCAAAGAATACTGCTGCTGCAGGAGAGATGTGGAAGAATGTTGTTCGTCCGGTCGACAATACCAATAAGCAACATTATTCAGAGAAACTCACTCCACTCGATATTGAGATCTTTGAAAGAATTGCCGGAGAGACACTTTTGCAATTCGGATATGAAACGCATTATCCTTTGAATGCAACACCATTCACAGATGAAGAAGTGAAAGTCTTCGATCATGATAATGATCTTTTGAAAAAGCAGGCCCGGACTTTACTGGTTAAAGATGCTACTGCAAGAATTCCGCAGGAGAAAGTTCTGTCTGATATTAAATTGCGGCAGTCCGGAAACTAATGGATCTATCAGCTACACACTCCCGGAAAAACATTGCTACTCTCAGGCAATTTGCCGGCTACTTTCTGAAACTTGGCTATTCAGGTTTCGGCGGACCGGTTGCATTGGTAACGTATATCTATCGCGATCTGGTTGAGCGGAGAAAATGGATCACGGAAGATGAGTATAATGAAGGAATGGCATTGGCGCAATTATCACCGGGACCATTGGCAGCGCAACTGGGAATTTACCTTGGCTACATTCACTACGGAATCAGGGGCGCAACGCTTACGATACTTGCATTCATTGCACCGTCATTTTTTATGGTTGTTCTGCTGGGAATAGCCTACAAACTTTTCGGAGGC